>JAEENM010000058.1 GCA_016283745.1 Bacteroidales bacterium
TGGCGGTCGTCGAGGCGGTCGCGCAGCCGGTGGAAGTCCTCCAGCAGGATTTCCGCCTGACGGTCGTCGACCTTGATGACGGGGTTCTGGTTGAGGCTGATGCTGCCCCCGATGCTGTAGTTGTTCGAAGGCAGGAGGCCCTGTAGGAACTTGTTGTCTGCAGCGAACCACTCCACCTCCATCCCCGGCGCCGCCGCGAGGTTCTTCGCCCGTGTCGGATTGGGCAACACCACCAGGTCGTTCTTCACGATGTGGTAGCATCGTTCGTTGAACACAAAACTGCCCTCGCCCGCTGTGCAAATCAGGTGCATACAGGTGTGGCTCAGTTCCGGCGCATTCATCGCCAGAAAATCCGTCGAGTATAGAAAGTCAATCTTCATAATCTATAAGATTGCATTAATTTGTAAATGCGTTATTGCGCTAATAACGGACAACTTTTGTGTTTATTGTGAAAACATTGGTGCTTTTTGTGAAATAGATGTATGGGAAAATGGTTGTAATTTTGCAGTATTGAACATAATGGACAAGAATTAAATAATAAACAATAAAACAAATACTTATGCAAGAAATTACATTGTCAAACGGAGTGAATATGCCCCTGCTGGGTTATGGCGTCTTCCAAGTGTCGCCCGCCGAGTGCGAGCGTTGTGTCAGCGATGCGCTGAGCGTCGGCTACCGGCTGATAGACACGGCACAAGCGTATGCCAACGAAGAGGGCGTGGGTAATGCCTGGCGCAAAAGTGGCCTGAAACGCGAGGAGCTTTTCCTCGTGACAAAGGTGTGGATTGCGAACAACGGAGAGGAAAAGGCAGCCAAGAGCATCGACGAGAGCCTGCGCAAGTTGCAGACGGATTACATCGACCTGCTGCTCATCCATCAGGCCTACGGCGACGTGTTCGGCACGTGGCGGGCGATGGAGAAAGCCTATCACGACGGCAAGGTGCGCGCCATAGGAGTGAGCAACTTCCAGTCGGGCCGTTTCTTCGACTTCGCCCACTATGTGGATGTAAAGCCGATGGTGAACCAGCTGCAATGCAACACCCTCATACAGCAGACAGCCATCGAGCCGATACTTGCAGAATTCGGCACACGTATGATGGCTTGGGGACCGCTTGGCGGACAAGGGGTCGAAGGCATCGTGAAGAGTGAAGAGCTTGCCGCCATAGGTGCCAAGTATGGCAAAAGTGCCGCTCAGGTGGCCCTCCGGTGGCTGACCCAGCGTGGTGTTGTGGCCATCCCCAAGTCCAGTCACAAAGAACGTATGGCGCAAAATTTCGACATCTTCGACTTCACGCTGACCGCCGACGATATGGCCGCCGTCGCCAAGCTCAACCAGCACGACACGGGCACCATCGACTTCGGCGACCCGCAGTTTGTGAAGTATTTGATTGAGAATTACGGATAAAAACAATAACCCAATACCAATAACAATGAGAAAAATCGCTTTATTTGCCGCTGCTGCGCTTATGATGCTCGGCTGCAATGCACAAAACGTAAAACAACACAGCCGTGTGGCTCAACAATCGTCAAGTAAAGACGCACGGCCGCACGTCTCAAAATCAAATAAAAACAATATGAGCAAATCCATCGTTATCTTCTTCTCCCACGCGGGCGACAACTACAGCGTGGGAAACATCGAGGTCGGCAATACCAAAATCGTGGCCGACTACATCAGTGAAATCACCGGCGCCGACCAGTACGAAATTGTAACCCACAAGTACGACGGCATGGCCTACACTCCGCTTATCAACCTTGCCAAGGAAGAGGCCAACAAGGGCGAGCTGCCACCCTACGAAGGTGCTGCCCCCGACCTCAGCAAGTACGATACCGTATTCATCGGCGGCCCCGTATGGTGGGGCACCTACCCGCAGGTGATGTTCACGCTGTTCCGCGACATCGACCTTGCCGGCAAGACAGTCATTCCCTTCACCACCCACGAAGGCAGCGGACTGGCCAACTGCGTAGGCGACGTTAAGAAAGCTTTTCCCAAGGCCAATGTAATGAAAGGCTTCAGCATCTACGGACACGAGGTGCGCACTGGCAAAGCCAAGGTGGAGAAATGGCTGAAAAGCCTTTGAATCCGTCCGACAAGTGCCGTCACAGGACATAGTCGGCCTATTGTCATTGGGTGAATGTTGTTTTCACTTACAATGTCGTAAATGAAAGGAATATTCGATTATACGAAGCACCACTGAATTCTCAGATGGTGCTTTATTTCAACAATTTGGCAATCTGCTTTTCTGTGGCTTCGGGCAACAGCGAGTGCAGGTGCGCAGCCATGCGTTGGCACGACTCTTCTGGGGTGCAGTCGCGTTCGCAGGCCGCTGTGCCAAAAAGGTTTTCGGGCGTAGTGAGCAACGACCATCCGAAGCCGTATTCCCTTCCGTGCTTGTCCCTGGGATATACAAAATCTTCGGTAACGATATAGCAGCCCATCTGCAGCTTGTTCACATAGCTGTCGAACCGGCCGCGCATCTTGGGACCCGTCAGGCCGCAGGCGACACGCAGCTCGCGGGCCACGAAACTGCCGTTTTCGCGCAGGGTGGCAAGGATGGCCCCCTCCACGCTGTCGTAGTCGGGTGCGGGACGGCTATGGCGGCGCCAGTTATAGAAATCGGGCCACCATGCACGGCTGATGAATCCTGCCTTGCCGGCGAAAAACTTGCCATACACGCAGTTGCCTTCGGTAACCGCTGCACTTTTCCATTGCCACAGGGGCCATTCCCAGCTGCCGTCGTCGAACTGGGTGAAACGGCACTCCTCGGCCATAAGGCTCTCGGCACAGAAACCCGGTATGCCGCTGTCCAACAAAGGCAAAAAGCCTGCCTGCTGTATGCAGTCGATCAGCTCCGGACACGAGTGTATCTCGTATTTCGGCCCGCCTTTACGTTTATGGTAGTCCTTGAAATATTCATCAAAATAACCTTTTTCGGCCATGTTTTTGAGTTGTTATTTTTCTTAATCAAACGTCGTTCCCGCTGTTTTATTGCTTGCATGGCGTCAGTTTTTTGCTGTGCAAAGATAAGTTTTTTCGGCTGTTTGCAAAATAAAAGTGGCATATAGCTTTTTAATTCATTGTTTTCGATGTGTTTTGCAAAATCAGGCGTAATAGACTAAAGGCAGGCTGAAAATTTTCCGTTTTTTTTGCAATAGCAAAAATTTGTTGTGTTTTTTGAACTGCCGATGAAACGGAGAACAAACAACCGGTGGGTGTTTTGATAGCGAAGCGGATAACCATATTAATCCTACACTCTTAGTATGGGGATTTGTAATCCCGCAGCAATCCTCGCCGCGTCGGAGACACGCGACATGTACACAAAACTTACAAACCACCAATCTCAGTTCACTCATCACTGAACGCAGTTCACCAAAATTCAAAAATAAATCGTAACTTTGCAGCGTGAAAATAGCTATTTTCAACAATAACGTTATGAACAATAATACTTTAGGTCACAAATTGGAAAGGAGGAATATGCCATGAAAAAAATAATTGGATTGTCAATGATAATGATTGCCTTTTTATCGTGTGTTCATCGGCATGACTCTCTTGTTGAACAGGACTCTCTTGTTGATTTGACATGCCCTGTTTCCAACCAAGACTTGGATACATTGTTCAACGGAATTGATTATGTATTATTAAGACATGGCAAAGACAACAATGGCCATTATTGTTTCGTATTCCAAAATGGCAGAAGGTGTTTAATAAATTATGAAGATAACTATTTTGTTGATGTTGAAGAATCCGGAGTAGATTCAATCAGGCACTCATTAACTAAGGAGCATGTGTTTTTTGAAGAACGTTATGGTTGTGATGTTGAACAGTTAAAAGCTGTCATATTTTTTTGTTCAGAAAACAATTTTTATAGTGTGCAAAAACACGACGACGATACTCACAGTTATACTTGTCGTACTTATCGGTCGATGTTTTTTTACAGTAAAGACTCTTCATTGTATATTAAAGAAAAATACATAGAGCTTGGAAATCATTGGTATACACCAAGAAAAATGATAGAAATAATTCAATATGAAAGACAATTGTATGAAAGACAATTGAAAGAATCAGCACATAATACCAATCCGTAATGTTGGGTTAGAAATACGAAAAACAATAATGATTCTCACTGCCGTTATGAAAAAGTTAAGACATATACACAAAGCTTACAATCCACCAATCTCAGTTCACTCATCACTGAACGCAGTTCACCAAAATTCAAAAATAAATCGTAACTTTGCAGTGTCGTTTTGTTCGTTATTTGTTTAACAGACTTCGCAAAAAATCGGATAAAATGACTATGAAATCAGAAATAATGTAAAATTAGAAGTCCCCTTATGAAAAAATGAACAATAAACTATTAGCAACCTTTATCTTTGCTTGTATTATTTTTATTCCATTGAAGAATTATCCTCAGGATGTAGTAAAAAAGATGCAGTTAAAAATAATACCTTT
>JAEENM010000059.1 GCA_016283745.1 Bacteroidales bacterium
ACGTTTGCCGCGACGTAAAAGTTACATTATTAGCTTGTTGCGATTGAAAAATTTTTAAGCTCTTAAAAAACGGTTGCTCGGGGAATCTTTTTTTTAGTGAACTGTGATCAATGAACTGTGAACTGAAATGGCCGTCGGTCTTTTGACCTTAGACCTTAGACCTTAGACATTTGACCATTATCTTTCAATTTTCAACCCTCAACATTCAATTTTTTTCCGTTACTTCCATTGCTATTCGGATATGGAAGTAGTCGTATTTTCCGTAGAATTTGATGCTGTCCACGAATTTGAGTGTTAACATACGAAGTTTTTGGAGAATAACAGCAACAAAAAAGTGCCGAAAAATCGGCACTTTTTGTTTAATTGATAAATTGTGAAGTGACTATCACTTTGTTTTTACAAGGCGAACGGAATTGCAGCAGTCGCGATAAACACCGTTTAGGTCTGGATCGACATCATACCCGAAATATATGTTCTTGCCGTATACATTGTCAGGAGATGTTGAGGATGACCAGTAAGAACCATATTGGCCTACACCGCCAAAATTGCCACTGTGATCGATGCTACCTGCCGCTGGTAAAAAGATTGAGTTTCCGTTGGGGCCGACGACATTGCAACCTTTTTTGATTGTGTCCCAAGTCCAATCACATTTTTCTAGTAGTTCATCAAGTTGTCCACTAGTTGGCAATTGGTCGCCAAATTTTTCAACAGCTTCGTCGAATGTAAAAAGGTTGTAAGCTGATTCGGGATTGGTTTCGTTGGTGGTTTTCCATTTGTTGCCGCTTGGCAGGCCTAGGTCCACATAATTGGCATCGTCGGCGTTTGTGTTTGTGTTTGTGTTGGATTCATCTTTGTCGCAGCTGGTCAAAAAACCTACTGTCATCAATGCCACAAGGCACACCATGCTAATTTTAAATGCTTTTTTCATCGTTATAAAAATTTAGAAATTAATAAAAACAAGCCTTGGACAGTTGCCAGAAGCAACGCCAAAAAGCTCAAAAAATCCAAAAAAATCAAAGGGTGGCAATCCGACTAAATTAGTATTTAGTTTGTTGGAGGGGGGAGTGATAATCAATGAGTTATATCGATTGTCTTGGGTGATATTTAAGTCTTTCAATGTCATATTAACTATTATTTTGTTCTGCAAAAATACATTTTTATTTTTATATGACCAAATTTATATCTTAATTTCATATTTTTTTTGGTGCGTTTGTCCTACTCCTCTTTCTCCATCACGGCCATCGCTATTCGGATGTGGAAATAGTCGTACTTTCCGTCGAAATGCCGGTAAATGTCGGAAATGCCTTTCTCTGGATTTTCGGTGATATAACTGGAGATTGCTTCCAAGTCGCTGTCGTTGATGTAGTCGTGATAATCAATCTTGCCTTGCTTTATGAGCCGAGAGATGTGCCCTTGGATGGTGGTGAGGGCGAGCCGTCGCTCTGTGGCGATTTCTTCGGGCGACTTGCCGTCGTTCAGCATCTGCAGGGTCAGGTCAAAGGTCTCGCCTTTGGGCAGCTTTTTGCGTATGTTGCGCGACTCGCAGAAACTGTTCACGAGTTCCAGAATCTCCTCGCCGAAGTCGTCGGCTCTCATGCCGAGCATCCCTTCGATGGCGGTGAGGTCGGCGAAGGTGCATGGCAACGTGCGTGCTATCTCAACCATCTGGTTTTGAGTGAGTATGGCGTGCGGCGGACGACCTTTCAGCTCGAAGCTTTTCTCGCTGCGCCAGTCGTTGAGGATGTCGAAAAACTCGGTGGAGTTTTTGTTGAGCTTGGCGGTTACCGGCTTCTGTTCCTCTTTCGCTTCGGTGCCGTTGAGGATAAAGTTGGTCTTTGTGTTGGTGTAGCCCTCCACGGTGAAACCCGACTGTGCGTTGGCCAGCAGTGCTTTTTTCAGACCTATGGCCTGACGGAATTTGTCGGTGACGTCGTTGTAGCGTTTCAGGGTTTCCTTGTTTTTGATGGTAAGGGAAAGAAAATCAGTCGATTCGCTGTCCAATCCGTTGATTTTTTCCAAGAAGTATGCCACGGCTTTGCCGATGCGGTCGTGGAGGTGGGGGTTGGAGGTGTCGTTGCCGCATTGCGCCTGTAGCTGGGCTATCTGGCGGTGGAATTTTTCGGAAACGGAGAAAACATCGTCGTAGAACGGCTGTGCAATGCGTTTGTCGAAAGAAGCGGCCTTTGCCGAATAGGCGGCGGCGAGTTCCACCATGAACAGCCGTTGCATCTGCTCGATGGCTTTCTGTAAGTCGCTGAAATCGAACAGCTCGCGCAACTTGCCGTAGTAGAAGTTCATCTGGTCGGAGCTGTAGCGTTGCCGCACTTCGTTTATGTCGGGGATGGCACTGGTGAAGGAGTTTACATCCTTGTCGGTGAAGAGGTTGGCGGGGGTGATGGGAGTTTTCAGCACCAGTCCTTCGAGGGTGCGGCAGCGGCTCAGTGCCACGTAAGTCTGCCCGAAGGCGAAGGCCCTGCCCGCGTCGATGATGGCGTGGTCGAAGGTGAGTCCCTGACTTTTGTGGATGGTGATGGCCCACGCCAACCGCAGGGGCAGCTGTTTGAAAGTGCCCTCCACCACGGCTTCTATCTCGTTGCTCTCTTCGTTTAGGATGTATTTGGTGTTCTCCCACACAAGGGGCAGCACCTCGAAAGTGGTATCGCCGTCGGCAACTATTACATGGTTGTCGTCGATGTCGTCGATGGTTACTATCTTGCCGTTGAAATACTTTTTTTCTGTTGGATTGGGTTCGCTGCCGGGGTCGTTGCGGACGAACATCACCTGCGCGCCTTTCTTTAGCGTCAGGGTATCGTCGGTGGGGTACATATAGTCGGGGAAGGTGCCGCCAATCTCAGCCTCGAAGGTAAAGCCCTTGCCTTCAAGCTGTTGCAGTTTGCTGTCGTTTATCTGTGCGGCCTGTGCGTTGTGGGTGGTCAGACGGATGTAGCCTTCGCTGTTGTTGGGTTCGAAATCGGGTTTGTAGCGCGAGTTGAGCCGTTCCAACACATTGTCGTTGGGCTGGCTGTTGCGTATGCTGTTGAGGATTTCCACAAACTCCGACTCGCTTTGGCGGTACACGTGCGTCAGCTCTATCGATATGTATTTCAGTTGTTTGAAGGCCTTACTTTCGAAGAAAAACGGCGAATTGTACACCTGTTTCATATACTGCCATTCGTCCTCTTTCACCACGGGCGGCAGCTGGTACAGGTCGCCGACCATAAGCAGTTGCACCCCGCCGAAAGGCTTGTTGTTGTGGCGGTATTGCCGCAGACGGTCGTCGATGGCGTCGAGCAGGTCGGCACGCACCATGCTAATCTCGTCAATGATAAGCAAATCAAGACTTTGCAGGAGTTTTATCTTGTTTTTACGCAGGTTGTGGGCGTTCTGCGGAAGCGAGTATTCCGAATAGAAACCTTTCACCGAGGGCAGGTAGGCCGACGGCGGCAACTGGAAAAACGAGTGTATGGTAACTCCCCCCGCGTTGATTGCCGCCACGCCCGTGGGTGCCACCACTACACGACGTTTGTTGCACGTTTCCACGATGTTACGCAGAAAAGTGGTCTTCCCCGTCCCGGCTTTTCCGGTAAGGAAGACAGATGTGTCGGTGTAGCGGACGTATTTCTCGGCAAGTTCGATGCTGGAGTTTCCCATAAAGCAGTGAGGTTTAGTTATTTGAGACGTATCCGCGGGTCGAGGGCGGCGTAAAGGATGTCGACAAGTATGTTGATGATTATCAGTATGATACAGATGAACGCTATGGCACCCATCACCACGGGGAAGTCGTATTTCTCCAAACCGTCGACAATCACTATTCCCATGCCTTTCCAGTCGAAGATATATTCTACAAACACGGCTCCGGCCATCAGTCCCGCCAGCCATCCCGACGAGGCGGTGACTATGGGGTTGAGGGCGTTCTGCAGTGCGTGATGAACTATCACCCTTTTCTTTTTCAGCCCTTTGGCGAAAGCGGTGCGTATGTAGTCCTGTCCCATCACCTCAAGCATCGAGCTTTTCGTGAGCTCTATTATCACCGCCAAGGGACGTATGCCGAGGGTGAAAGCGGGGAGTATCATATTTTTCAGGTCGAGGTATTCCTCGCCGGTGAAGTTGTCGACGGAGTAGAGGCTGCCGAACATGTTGAGTCCCGTGACGTTGGCAAGGACGTAGGCGAAAAACCACGCTATCAGTATGGCGGCGAAGAACGACGGCAGCGACATGCCGAGCACGGAGAAAAACAGCGCCAGCTTGTCGAACAGCGAGTCCTTGTGCAGGGCCGACAAAATGCCTATGATGATGCCCACCACAAGCGCGAAGGCCATTGCCACGATGGCGAGCAGGGCGGTCTTGGGGAAAGCCTCGGCGAGAATGGCCGTCACGGGACGCTTGCTTTGGTACGAACGGCGAAGGTAGGGGTATTTAAGCACTATGCTGGTGGTGCCGAGTTTGGCAATCTGGGTGTAGGGGGCGTATTTGTCGGGGTTGAGGTAGAAATAGGAGTCGGTGTCGCAGTTGTTGTGGAACGAGATGGGTATCAGGTCGTTGAGGTAGTTGAGATATTGCAGCGGCATGGGTTTGTCGCGGCCGAGGTCTTTGTTTATCAGGTCCACGCTCTCCTGGTCGGCGCGCTGGCCGAGCATCATACGGGCGGGGTCGCCGGGAAGTATGTTGAACAGGAAAAATACCAGCGTTATCACTCCCAGCATCACCAAAAGTCCGTACAAAAGGCGTTTTCTGATGTATTTGAGCATTTTTTATTCGTGTTTTTCGTGGTGCAAAATTACACAAATTTTCTGACATTTGCACCGGCGTTTGAAAAACTTTTAAACACGGATGTTTTTATCGTGACGGGGTGTTTTGTACGCAAAGCGACCTTTCGGTCGGTATGGGCGTTTTGTGCCAGTCCTACGGACTTCTGTATTGGAATGTGTTGCATTTTAAGCAGGGGCTTACGCCACCTGCCTAATGTATGTCGCCCCTGAGGGGCTAGGTTGTGCTACGGAAAACCCCGTAGGGGTGTAATAATATAGGCAGGGGTGTAAATCCCTGTAAATATGGGATGCGATATACAATTTGAACCCCGAAGGGGTGGCATATAGCAAATAAAATCCAAAATCCGAAGGGTGCAAAAAAAAACGGAACTCGAAAGAGTTCCGTTTTTTTTCTATGAATTGAAAATGGAATTATTCAGGGATGTTAGCTTCAGCCTGAGCCATTTCTTCTTCAGTGGGTTGGTCTGTAGCTTCTTCTGTAGTTTCACCTTCTTCGGTTTCAGCAGCTTCGCCACCGCCAAAGCCTTCTTTTGTGTAAACTGCCAGCCATTTGCCGTCAACTTTTTTGAGTTTCAAAGCAGATTCTTCAGCGTCTTTACCTTCGGCTTTCAAAGTGTAGTTAGCTGTAGCATCTTCGCCGTTGATCTCAACTTTGGTGATTTCTACGTCAAACTTGGGAGCTTCGGTAGCGCCACCCATAGCTGCGAGGCTTGCATAAGCGTCGATTTGTTCTGCACTTTCGGGAGTAGCATATTTTTTAGCTCCGTCAAAGTCCAATTTGTTGAAAGCTGTCAAGAAATCGTTAGCAGCTTGTTTTACTTGATCTTCGTCGCTTTTTGCGCAAGAAGTTGCCATTGCAACGCCCAGAACGGCGATTGCCATAATTCTGAATACTTTTTTCATTGTTTTTTAAATTTTTGAATGTCTATTAATTAATTTAATTTATTTTTTCCTCAAATAAGGGCAAGCTACTTATATCGCACCGCTACAACCAAACACCCTTGCTGCATTCCTACCCTGGGGGATTCAATGGGAGCTGGTCGTACAAGACTTACCCGATTGCAAAGTTACTACTTTTTTTTGAATTAATAGAAAAATTCTCTCTTTTTTTTTAGTTAAAACGTGTATGTGTTTGTCAGTCAGAAATTTGTGTGTTAATACTTTTTTCTAAATTATTGAAAAATAATGTTTCACGCTTTGTAATATGGTGTCGGAGTAATGAAAAAAAACTCTTTTTAAGTCCCTTTTTTTGCGTTTTTTGCGAGCTTGCGCAATAAAAACGAAATCTTTTTGTTATTGTGTCGGAAAGTCTTTGTATATGCCCGATTTAAAAAGAGCCGACTGCAAAAATCTCACGCTTTGGCAGAGGGTGGAGTTCGCCATTCTCCTGCTTTTGGCTTTTCTTGTGCCAATTTCCTGGCATATAGCCACTTTTGTGTTGATATTGTGGATTGTGGTGGCCATCGTGCGTGGCGTTGCCGAACGCAAGCAGGTCTATTTCGGGGCATCGCAAAACCGACGCAAGTGGTGGTTCCTGCTTTTCGCGATGTTTTACGTAATTCATTGTGTGAGTATGTTTTACACTGAAAACCTAGCCGAAGGCTGGGCCACTTTGGAAAAACGGCTGTCGTTCCTGCTGTTGCCGCTGATGTTCTTCATCTTCGATTTCTCGTATCTCGACAGGGAAAACGTGCGTAAGGTTCTGTGGGCGTTCACGTTGGGAATCCTCGCCGTGGTCTGTGCGGATCTGCTCTCCGCCGCTTGGGACGTGGCTTTCCGCGGGGCCAGCGCTTCGCGTTTCTTCGATGTCAACTTGTCGTCGGAGCACCACACATATATATCTATGCACATCTGCGTGGGCATCATAGTCTGTTTTGTGGAGCTGGTGCGCATGGCCAAAGGCGGCAGGCTCTGGCAGAAACTGCTGCTGGCGCTTGCCTTGGTGCTGTTCACCGTGGCCACGGTGTTGCTTTCTTCGAGGGCGGGATTGCTGTGCATGGTGGCGGTGTATTTCTTGCTTTTCCTGTGGATGATTTTCGGACGAAAGATGTACCGTGCCGGACTGGTGACGGCAATAGTGGCCGTCGTGGCGGTGGGGGTTGTCGTTCTGGCAATGCCCAATGCCCTGACACGTGTGGCCGACACGGTGAAATCCGTCACCTCGTCGGAAAAGAGCGAGGATGTGCGTGTTACGATACTGCGTTCCACTCTGCCCGTGGCCCGCGAAAACTGGCTTACCGGCGTGGGCGTGGGCGACAAAATCGACGCATATATGGAGCAGTACCGCAAGGACAACAACCAGATACCCTTGGAACGG
>JAEENM010000060.1 GCA_016283745.1 Bacteroidales bacterium
CGAAGAAGTTGCGGTCGGTGGTGGAATGGGGTGCGTCGCCCAGCAGACGGTCGATAATGTTGCGCTGCGGGTGGTTCATGGCCTCCTCCTCGGTGAGTTCGCCAATCTCCTCGCGGTAGCCCACCAGCGAGTGGTCGTGGGTTATCTTTTCGAGATTGCCATTTTCGTAGCGGTAGATACGCGAGTCGCCCACATGCACTATGTCTATCACATTGTTGTCCAGCTCGATGATGCCGGCGCTGAGCACGCAGGCCATATTGGGACGTGACGAGTCGCGCTGACGTTCTGCGCAGATACGGTTGTTGGCCTCAACCACGGCCTCTTTCAAGGCTTCGAGGGGATTGTCGTTGGTAACGCTGGCAAGGTGTTTTGGGATATAGTCCTGCGCAATCTGGGCGGCAACTTCGCCACCCTCGTAGCCACCTACCCCGTCGATGGCAATGCAAAGTATGAATCGGTCGTTCCAGATTTTCTGGGCCACGAAAGCGTCTTCGTTGTTGGTACGGCGCATACCCATATTGGTCTCGCCGTAGAATTTCATCTCTTTCATATTGTTATCGTTTTATCTGGGATAATTAGTGAAATGTTCTCTTGCCAAAAATGCCACCAATAGGGCTATGGCTATCAATAAAATTATGTCAAACATTTTTCAAAGTGAAATTTAATTGTATGTCTCCGTTCAAAAGTATTGTCGAGTTGTTGGGCAGCTCCGACCAGTTGTCGGGATTGCGTTCGAGAATGCGCTGGTTGAGCTTGGTGTCGCCCACTGCCGATATGAGATAACGATGGTTGGCGGTGTCGTATCTTATGTTCAGATGCGGGTTCATAATGCTGTCGTCGTCGATTTTGAGCAGCTCGGCGCCGTCGGTGCTTGTGGTGGCGCTGGGACCCGTTATCTGTAATCTTTCCGAAGGAATGACGTATTTGTCGGTCTTTTGGTCGTTTACAAGGAAATAGCTGTCCCAAATCTGCAGTTCTGCGATAAGGTTTTTGGGTGCGGGATTCGACTGTTTTGAGGGGGTACTTCTGTTGACAACCGTCTCAGCACTAGTTTTCGAGGCTGGCGGCGTTGACGAATGAACTGGGGCCGAATGTTTGTTGTTGGCGGTATCGTAGATGTCGGCACGCAGGAACTCTATGCGGAAACAGTTCTGTCCCACTATGGTCACGTCCTTGAAGGCGTCGGGATTGATGGCGAGGTTCTGCAGCGAGGTGGTGCCTTTTATGTTGTGCACGGTGGTCACAATACGTCCGCCCGATGAAGCGCTGTCGCCGATGGATTCGCCTAAGTCATTGGCATACAGATCCGAAACTATCATCACATGTCCCTTCTCCACGGAGAAATGGGCGTCGCCGTCGGAGTTTATCACGCATTCGGGCTTGAACTCCACAAACTGAATTTTCCAGTACTTGGAATGCGGTATATAGTCCTGCCACTCGGAATTACCGCTGATTTGGGAACGCACCTCTTTCATGCATTTTTTCTTGATGTCGTTGGCACGTGCCGGAAATTCCTGTTTTCGTGCGTTGTAGTCTTCAGGATTGAGATAAATTATCATACTTGTGGGGAAAAGCAGGCTCATGTCGGTGGAAGAATCCTGCAGTCGCATCTTGAAATGCTCGAATGCCTGATCGACAAGCTCTTGCGCCGTTATCACCCCTTGCTGACCGCTGCCGCCGCCAGTGCCGTCGGTGCCAAGCAGACCGTCTTTTACCTTCTTGAAAAATCCCATTATATAACCTCCTATATTTTTGTTTTACAATATTTTATTTGTGATTATTTAAAGCATTGCTCAAAACACCTTCCAAAATGTCGTTGCAACGCTCCCAGTTGAAATTGTCGCGCACAAAACGGTTGCCCTCGTCGGCAAGCTCGGCGCGGTGACTTTCGTTGTCGAGCAGAGCCACTACCTTCTGGGCAAAATCGTCGCTGTTTTCGCCGATAAGAAGATGTTTCCCCGTCTCGGTGCCGAGTGCGTCGGCGGCGAGTTTCGAGGTAACGCAGGGCAACCCCATCGCCATTGCCTCAAGAAGTTTGTTCTGCATGCCGCTGCCCATACGCATCGGTGCCACAAAAGCCTTCGACTGCGCGTAGCTCTGACGTATGTCCTCCACCCTGCCGGTGACTGTAATTTTCTCGCCTGCAAGACGTTTTACCTCGCCGGCGGGATTGGTGCCCGAAATCAGCACACGTGCTTCGGGGTGTTTCTCCCAAACTTTGGGCATGATGTCCTTCACCAGATGCTTGGCGGCATCCACGTTGGGCGGATAGTTCATATTGCCGCAGAACACTACGTCGTAGTTTTTCGGTATGTCGATGGGTTTGAAATAGTCGGTGTCGATGCCGTTGGGGAGCACCACTATCTCGGAGCTGCGGCGGTGCGGAATCACGTCGCGGTCGGGAGCGGAGATTATTGTGAAGGCGTCGAAAATGTCGAAAGCGTCGTACTCGCACGAACGCACCATCTTAAATTCGTAGTGCAGCACTTTTCGCCAAAAACAGCCGGAGTGATACATCCTGCGCTCTATGTTTTTCGACAGAGCATCTTGGAAATCAAGCACTTTGGGAGTCTTGGATTTCTTCACCCATTTCATTGTGCGTATCATCTGGCAGTAAAGCACGTCGGGCTGGACTTTTTTCTCGAACTTGCGGAATTTCTTCACCGTTTTTTTCG
>JAEENM010000061.1 GCA_016283745.1 Bacteroidales bacterium
CTGCAAAGCAGTTGAAAAATAAATTTTTATAAATTGTTTGTAAAATCGCAAATATTTCGTACCTTTGCACCGTCAAAAAATTGCTCGTTTCGTGAGAAACATCCCGTCCGTGCCCGTCAGCCCCTCCGCCGATGGGCTTTTTTTGTACCTTTTTTCGAAGAAAAGTTTGCGTGTACCATTTTTTTTTGTAATTTTGTGCCCAAGAAGCAAGTTCGGACAACTTGCAAAGTAATTTTTTGACACATGACTGAAGAAAAAAACACCCCCCAGGCAAAAGGGGGAGGGGGCAAGAGTAAGGCCGAAGCGTTCATGGCTGCAACGCTCGACATGATGCCCCAGGGCGAACCAAAGCCCGAACAAGTGCAGCAAATCAATTACAAGAGTTATTTGGTCGATATGACCGAACTTGCGGCGCGTCCCGATTTTCGTTTGCGTGCCCACGGCGTCGGCCTCATCCCTTCGGGTAGCATCACCGCCGTTTCGGGACAAGCGAAGCAAGGCAAGACGCAGTTTTTGACTGCAATCACCGCCGTTATGATGAGCGGCAAGAACTTCGGCGCGATGAAGCGAGAAACGGCACCCCAGGCTATTTTGTGGGCAGACACCGAGCAAAGTGTTTATGACATACAAACGAACCTGGGACGGCTTTACAACCTGGCGGGCATCCCCCAGGGCACACCGACCAAGAAAGTAGGATTGCACGTTTTAACCCTTCGGGCGTGCAGCGCAGAAGAACGGCTGCAAATCATTCAGCAAGCAATCGACGAAACCGACCCCGAAATTATCATCATTGACGGCGTGCGTGACCTTCTGCACGACTTCAACGACATAACGCAAAGTGACCAGGTTATTACATGGTTGATGAAGAACAGCGCAGATAGGCCGCAAAGCAACATCTTTTGCGTCATCCACACCAACGACGGCACCGACAAAATGCGCGGCCACCTGGGCACCGAACTCATGAACAAGTGCGCCGATCGCTTCACCGTGACCAAGAAAGACAGATATTTTGAAGTGAAGCACACCGCCAGGCACCAAGAACTAAACGCCCCGTTTGTTTTCAAGATAAACGAAGAAGGCCAGCTGGCACCCGTCGAAGATGCCGAAACAAGTGGCCTCATCGAAGAACCATGCGAAACCCTTGCCGATATATTCAAGGGCGAAGAAACACTATCTTTTGCCGAAATAACGAAACGTTTTGCGGATGCGCAAGGCATTGCACAAGCGAAGGCGAAAGAATTGATAAAGCGGGACTTTATTTTACCGAAAAAACTCATTAAGGAGGGCAACGCCTGGCGGCTTGCATAAGCACCGCGGGCACCCTCCTTTTTGCCCCCTCGATGGACGTTATTATTTTGCACAATTGGCCGTGTGATTATACCCCCCCTTATACAGGGGGGGATAAATACACCCGAGTAGACTATTGCAGGGGTGCAGATTTTTAGAACTTCAAAGGAGAAAAAAAGTGCTGCAATATAGAAACATATTCGACACGCCCGTTTCGGTTTTTACGGCCTCATCCTACATTGCCAACGACGGCAAAGTGGGCACCACCTTCAACGGGCACCACGTCCGAACCCTGGGGCAGTTCTTGAAGGCGGGCGAACTTTACGCGCACACCGTCGGCCGACTACGGGCAACGCTGACCGCCGCACTTGATGCCTGGCAACGAAACGACCGCCAAGAATACGACCGCCTTTTGCTGCAATACTCTTTGCACAAGTGGGACAGCCCCCTGGCAATCCTTCAAGGCGTGTGCCCTTCGCACAAAAACGACGGCTTCGAGAGTTACGCCGACATTGTGTGCCTGGACATCGACACCGAGAAACCGCACAAGGGCACCAACGGCAACGAGTGGGTGCAGTCATGGCCAGCCCTTCGCGATGAGATAGCCGAAAACCCGTTTGTTGCCTATTGTGGCCTATCAGTAGGGGGGCGGGGCTTGTTTGTTCTCATCCCGATAAAAAGCCATGAGCAGCACCGAGAACATTGGCAAGCCCTTTGCACCCTATTTCGTGACATCTACGGCGTGACCATTGACAAGGCAACCGAGAACATGGCACGTTTGCGCTTCATGAGCTTCGACCCCGATGCCCGCATAAATACCCACGCGGCAATTTTTGAGGGCGTAGAACGGCCGCAAACGGCGCACAAGCCCGTTTCAACCTTCACCCCTGGGGATGACACCGAAGAACGCATTGAAAAGGCCGTGCGCAAACTTGAACAAAGGGGCATCGACATCACACAAAGCCACGACGAGTGGAAAAAGGCAGGTGCAGCCATTGCGCACTACCTGGGAGAGAGGGGGCGCAACATCTTTCAACGGATCGCGGCACAATACCCAGGTTATAGCGAGAGGGAGAACGACCGACTTTATAACAACCTCCTCCGAAGTTACACGGGGAGGCAAGCCGACATTGCATCGTTTTTCTATCTTTGCAAGGCATACGGCGTGAACGTAGGCCACACAAAAGGCTTGCAGATGCCCCAGGTGAAGCCGAGAAAAAGCCGTGAAGAAACCAAGAACGAACAGGCAGCGAACAGGCGTAGCGGCGATGTAGCGGCGATACAACGGGAAAAACGCACCCCGAACAACGGACACCTGGCACCCGCTGAACGTGCCGACCTTGAACGGCACCGAAACCACATCGAAGAAGGGCTGCACCTCCTGGCCGACATGGAGAAAGAACAACCCGCAATCAAGAAGTTACGGCAACGTTTCAGCCTTGAATATTGCGGCCACAACGGATGGGAGATGACCGACGCACAATTTGACGCAATAATGAACGAACACCCAAACCCACCATTTTAGGAGTTAAGAAAATGAGAAAAGAAAGGCTAACATTAAGACAAGCGCAAAGCGCATGGGACGCAATCCGCAAGTGTATAACCCTGGCACCCTTCAAGGGAAAAGAAACGCCATTGCCACAAATCGACATGGGCGAAGTATTTAACGGCCGAAAGTCGATGACCTGGCACGCGGTCGTTGAGGCCGTGAGGGCAAAAGTGGATGAGGCCGTACCAACGTAAGCACATCGAAGCGGGGGCGAAGCGCGAGAAACCCCCGTTTTTTTGTGTTACACTCTTTGTGTTTTGTTAAAAGTTTATAAATAACATAATAAAAACGCCCCTTTGTGTTGTGTTATAAGATTTATTTTGTAATTTTGTAGCCGTAAACAAAACAACAACGCAACATGAAACAATTTATCAGTTACACAAGAGTGAGCACCGCAAAGCAAGGTTTAGGACTTGAAGCCCAGGCCGCAATCATTGACGCATACGTTAAAGCCCAGGGCGGCACAATCATTGCAGCCTACGAAGAAAAGGAAAGCGGCAAAGAAACAATCAACCGCCCCGCCCTGCAAGAAGCAATTGCCAGGTGCAAAAGTGAGTGCTGCACCATCGTAGTTGCTAAACTCGACCGCTTAAGCCGTGATATTGTCGACATCTTCACTTTGAAGAAAGACAAGGCCCTGGCCTTCGAAGTGTGCGACATGGATGCAAGCGACACTTTAACCCTGGGCATCTTCGCAACCCTGGCGCAGAAAGAACGTGAACTAATAAGCAAGCGCACCAAAGAAGCCCTTGCAGCATTGAAGGCCGGCGGCGTGCAGCTGGGCAACCCCAACGCCGCCGAAACCATGCGCAAGTATAACCACATGGGAGCCGAAGCCCGCAAGCGTGCCGCCAACGAGAGCGAGGCAAACCGCCACGCATACGCCGCAATTAAGTTCATGCCTGGCACCCTTGCAGAAAAGGCCGCATATCTCAACGAAAACGGCTACAAGACACGCCAGGGAAAGCAATTTAACCCGATGCAAGTTAAACGCCTCATCGACCGCTTTTCGACTATTTTAGCATAACAAACCATAAAACCGAAACGACATGGAAAAAGTAAGCATCAGCGAGCAGACCGAAATTTGGCTGCAACTCTATTCAAGGACAAACCGACTCGCCCAGGACATCTTCAACGCCATAAGGGATGAGCAAGGAGAAACCGACGGGGACACCCCAAGAACCGAAGCGTTTTTTGCGCCGATCGCCGACGGCCTCAACGCATCAGCCGCCAAGTTACTCGACAAAGTAACAACGCAAATTTCGAACAACATGGCAGAAGGCGGCACCATGATTTGAAGCGAAGACGAACCGAAGAAAGAGGGGGCAAAAACCCCCTTTTTTGTGTTTATGCGGCAAACACTATTTCGGGACATTGAACAAAGAGGGAACAAAGGAAAAAAAGCCGCTCCGAAGCCGCAGGGAGCGCACCCGAAAGTAAGAAAGAACGAAGTAAGTATTGCGGCATCTTTTTTTGCCAAGCAAGTTGTACTTTTGTGCACACAAAAAGTGTTGCCCCTGGGAGGGGATGAACTCCGAGCGAACTCCGAGAAAAGACACGAAAAACCGCCAGGGCTATTTTTGGCCGTTTTCAGCGCGTTTTGTGTTGCGGGTGGATTAGTTGCCCACCTGGGCAGATTGAAGGGCACCACGGGCTTAAAAACGGCCTTTTCGGGCATCGTAGGCTTTTATATTACAACTGCAAAGCAGTTGAAAAATAAATTTTTATAAATTGTTTGTAAAATCGCAAATATTTCGTACCTTTGCACCGTCAAAAAATTGCTCGTTTCGTGAGAAACATCCCGTCCGTGCCCGTCAGCCCCTCC
>JAEENM010000062.1 GCA_016283745.1 Bacteroidales bacterium
CATAGCACCCACTTTCGGTGCCGACGACGACCGCGTGGCCAAGCAGGCCGGAGTGCCGCCCCTCGTGCTTTTCGACAAGGACGGCAAGCAGCAGCCCATGGTGGACCGCACCGGCAAGTTCTTCCTCGTCGAGCAGCTCGACCCCGAGTTTGTGAAAAACAGCGTCAACACCGAGCTTTACGCACCCTATGCAGGCAAATTCGTGAAAAACGCCTACGACCCTGAAAAGACCGAGAAAGACCCCACCCTCGACGTGGAGATAGTGGTGATGCTCAAGACCGAAGGCAAGCTCTTCCGCAGCGAGAAACACACCCACAGCTACCCCCACTGCTGGCGTACCGACAAGCCCGTGCTTTACTACCCCCTCGACAGCTGGTTTATCCGCACCACTGCGCTGAAAGATAGGATGATCGAGCTTAACAAGACTATCAATTGGAAACCCGAGGCCACCGGCAGCGGACGTTTCGGCAACTGGCTCGAAAATCTGGTGGACTGGAACCTCTCTCGTTCGCGTTATTGGGGTACACCGCTGCCCATCTGGCGCACCGAGGACGGCTCCGAGGAGATTTGCATCGGCAGCGTGGACGAACTCCGTGCTGAGATAGACAAATCCGTCAAGGCGGGATTTATGGAAAATAACCCCTACGCCTCCGACGATTACGAGAAATTCGACCTGCACCGTCCCTACATCGACGGCGTGGTGCTGGTTTCGCCAAAAGGCAAAAAAATGTTCCGCGAACCCGACCTTATCGACGTGTGGTTCGACAGCGGCGCAATGCCTTACGCACAGATACATTACATGGGCAAGGAAGGTCAGCTTAACCCCAAGACTTTCCCCGCCGACTTCATCGCCGAAGGTGTTGACCAGACCCGCGGTTGGTTCTTCACCCTCCACGCCATCGCCACGATGTGCTTCGACTCGGTATCTTATAAAAACGTGGTTTCCAACGGTTTGGTGCTCGACAGCAAAGGACAGAAAATGTCCAAGCGTCTGGGCAACGCCGTGGATCCTTTCGAAACGATACAGAAATTCGGTCCCGACGCCACACGTTGGTACATGATTACCAACTCGCAGCCGTGGGACGCCCTGAAATTCGACCCCGCCGGCGTTGACGAGGTGCGTAAGAAATTCTTCGGCACACTGTACAACACCTACGGATTCTTCGCGCTTTACGCCAATATCGACGGTTTCACCTACTCCGAGCCCGACATCGAGATCTCCCGCCGTCCCGAAATCGACCGCTGGATACTCTCCGAGCTCAACACCCTTGTGAAAACCGTTGACGACTATTTCAACGACTACGAGCCGATGAAAGCCGGCCGTGCCGTGCAGGAGTTCGTCGACTGGTACCTCAGCAACTGGTACGTGCGTCTGTGCCGTCGCCGTTTCTGGAAAGGCGAATACACCGAAGACAAGATTTCTGCCTACCAGACTCTCTACACCTGTTTGGAGACCCTCGCCCGCCTGATGGCACCCATCGCACCCTTCTTCAGCGAGCGTATGTTCCGCGACCTCAACAACGTAACCCACCGTATCGACGCCGAATCGGTGCACCACACCGACTTCCCCGCATACAACGAAAGTGTTGTTGACAAAGCCCTCGAACAGCGTATGCAGCTGGCGCAGAAAATATCGTCGATGGTGCTTTCGTTGCGCAAACGCAGCAACCTGCGCGTGCGTCAGCCGTTGGCAAAGATAATGATTCCCGTGGCCGACGAATTCCAGCGTCAGCAGATAGAGAAGGTTGCACACCTCATCACCTCCGAGGTCAACGTTAAGGAGATTGAATATCTCGACGCCGCCAACAACGTGCTTGTGAAAAGCGCCAAACCCAATTTCAAGACCCTCGGACCGCGCTACGGCAAAATAATGAAAGCCATAGCCGCCGCCGTTACAGCCTTCTCGCAGGCCGACATCGCCAAGATCGAAACCGAAGGCCGTTACAATATGGTGGTGGAAGGTCAGGATGTGGAACTCCTTCTCAGCGATGTGGAGATAGCCACTCAGGACATCCCCGGATGGGTGGTGGCCAACGAAGGCACCCTCACCGTGGCCCTCGACGTGACGCTTACTCAGGAACTCAAGAACGAAGGCATAGCCCGCGAGCTGGTAAACCGCATACAGAACATCCGCAAGGACAGCGACTTCGCCGTTACCGACAAGATCGTTGTGGACCTGCTTAGCAATCCCGAATGGGACGGCGCCGTGCAGCAGTATATGGACTACATCTGCTCCGAAACCCTTACGGCAAGCCTCAATTTGGTGCCCGCAATCGCCTCGCCCGACCGCAAGGAAACCGAGATTATCGACGGCATGCCCACCGAAATCTGGGTTAGGAAGGCGTAAAAGATTGACTCAAATAATTGAAAAAGCGGCAAATGATTTTTCATTTGCCGCTTTTTTTGTTGAAACTTAATTATATAAGGTACTTCAATTATATATTATTGTAGAACTTTCAACATCCTACTTTCATAGGTTGTCAGAGTCTCTGTAAGTTTCGGACCACCACAAGTATGATAATCGCTTAAACGTCTATCGGAATAAACGACTTGTTGAGGAAAGGAATATTCGGATATATCTCATTGAGCCTTTTTGTGTCTATATATTTGCGAAGTATGGGAATGTATGTGTAGCATTTGGATCCTGCGATGCTACCATAAATGGCCACAGATGAATTGTCGGTGTAAAAATCGCATCGGTAGGTTTGAAGCACATTCTCCAAAACAACGGATTTGTCAAGCTCAACGAGGCTGTCTCCAAATAAGGATTTCAGGATGTTGTCCACTTTGTTCTTGTGTCCTGTATTAGTTGGGGCAAAAAAGTTGGGATGATATTTATATGCGATTGTTTTATACGATTTGGTTTTTATGAACTGTGCAATGTCTGCATAGACGTTGCGAATAACATCCTCAGAGAAATGCAGATACAATGGATCTATAGACAGAAGTGCATCGGGGGAGAAACCCAGGTCAATTGTCTCAAATGGAAGTCCGATTACTTGTAATTTGTCTTGATGTAGCGGGAAACAATTCGGTAGGGTGGCTATGCATCCTTTGAATTTTGGAGATTCGGACGCTATGAAATGATTTTTACAGGCAAATATACGGTGGAAAAAGGTGTTTAGAAACAGTTTGTAAATTATATAACGTAATCCAGTGAAAGTTTGAGGGTTGAAATCGCGATAGGATGACAACCCGTCCTCTATGACATAGAAACCTTTACAATTCTTTTTCGTGGCCATCAAACTGGTCAGGTCGTTGGAGCAAACTTGTGTGTAGTAATAAAAAGTGTCGTCTTTGACAAAAGGATCAATCAATGCGTCAAATACGCGTATGTTCTTTATGGTTTTAAAAATGTTAGCACCGGCAAAAACTCTGCCGCTTTTACTGCCGGTAATATTGTATCCTGTATGCAGCTGGTTGGGATATTGTCGGCTGAAATGTTCCTGTAATGTGTAATTTCTTGTCAACAGAAGCATACAGTCTTGTTTGTCAAGACCGTTTATTGCTATTATTCTGTGTGCTATATAAAAAGTGAGATGGCTGGATACGCCAAAGACGTATTTCATATTTCTTTTTTTATCATATCGACAAATTCTCGAACGACACCTTCTCCGCCCTTCTTCGATAGCACGATGATTCCATGTATGCTCTTGATTTCGGGTAAGGCGTCTGCCGGGCAGGCGGCCACTCCAACGGCCGATAGAAGGTCGTGGCAGTTGATGTCGTCCCCGATATAGGCGACATTATCCATAGAAATGCCTTCTTTGGCACATATTTCTTTTGCAATTTCCAGTTTCCCGCCTTCCCTGCGGCCTTGGTATAGATAATCCACGTTAAGCTTGCGGGCACGGTTTTCCACTATTTTCGTGTTTTCGGATGTAATTATTCCTGTCTTTATTCCTTTTTGACGAAGAATTTGAATACCCATGCCATCGTGAGTGTTGAATTTTTTCAGCTCGTCACCGTTCTCTGAGTAGTACATTCCGGCATCGGTTAGCACCCCGTCAACATCAGTGAGAAATAGTTTTATGTTTTTCAGGCGTGGCTCAGTTTGCGATATGCCGTTTTTAAATATCAGATACTCTATATATTCCCAATCGTCGGGTTCGTCTATTTCCGCGGCCGTATATTCGGGCATTTCGTATATGCCTATTTTGCCACTTAACCTATTGCCGCTTTCAAGAATGTTTTTAACGGTGTTTATGTAAAAAGCACCGTTCTCCATCATGATTCCCTCAAAATCTTGTCTCCGTGGACGTTTCTTGTAGTCATAGTTGAGGCTTTTCCCGTCATTCGACCAAAAAAAGCGTTTGTTGCGGACACAAGTCAACAAAGAGTCGTATTCTCTCGAAGAGAACATCTCTAAAGCTTGTTTGAAATGAATCGTTTGTGTGAACGGAGAAGTGGCTTGGACAAGAATGAAGGTGGTGTCGGAAGGAATATTGGCTTTGTGTAAATATTCGAGTATGACGCTTTCTGTGCTTGACGTGTCGGTAGCGTTCTCGGCACAGCGACGGAAAATTGTGGTTTTATGGTAATTTCTGCCGAGGACAACTGCTTCAATTTCGAGTGAATCGGTAGCCACAACTATGTTGTCCACTTCATTACAAGCTTCTAGCGCTTCAATGTTCCAACAAACAAGAGGCTTTCCGCAGAGCGGTTTTATGTTTTTTAGCGGTATGGATTTGCTGCCGCCACGAACTGGGATGAAAGCGGTTACCATTTTACTTGGTTCTTTTTGAGTTTGTTGCGTTGCACGGATTCTATCTCAAGTATGTCAACGGGTTTATATGTGAGTGCTTTGAATACAGCTTTGCAGTCGCGTGAAAGTTTGCGAACTCCATCGGGTTCGAGCGATGCCGCATGGTCGGTGCCTTTCCATGTGCGGTCAAGGGTATAGTGGCGTTCTATGAATTCTGCACCAAGAGCAACCGCTGCCGAGTCTACTGCAATTCCAAGATGGTGACCGGAGAATCCGATGGCTTTTACGCGTTTTGCATATGATTCGCGCAGGCGGTTTATTTCTAGCAAGCAGACGTCTTCAAAAGGCACAGGATAACCGGATGTACAGCTGTATATCACCAAATCATTGTTTCTTTTCTTTTCTTCGAAGAAAGACACAATTTGCTCTTCCTCTTCCTTCGTTGTCATGCCGAATGACAGGTGAATTTCACCTCCGAAATTGTCGCATAGGTATTCAAGCATTTTTTTGTTGAGGTTGCAGGCTGACGGCACTTTGATTAATTTCGGATTCAGCGTGCATATCTCTTTTGCAGATGTGACATCCCATACAGAAGTGGAGTACTCTATGCCGTACTCCCTGCACCAAGTTTGCAGTTGGCGGTGCTGTTCCAAGTTGAACTCCAGAAACTCGCGATGTTCTCCGTAGGTTTTGCCGTAAGAGTTGTTCGGGTTTGGGTGCGGTGCATTATACTCTTCAGGGGTTAGTAGTTCACGGTTGCATCGTTTCTGAAATTTTACAATGTCCGCATTGCAGTATGTGGCAGCAATTTTAATCATCTCTTTGGCGATGTTCATATCACCTTTGTGGTTACAGCCTATCTCGGCTATTATTTTTGGCTCTTTCATGATGTCTCTGAAAAATTAATGATACTTATAGAATTCAAACTTCAAAAGCAATTATATATGGGTTGGTTATGAATTCTTGTTTGCAAAAGTACGACAAAAATCCCATAAACCAAAATTTTTTTTGTAATCAGCTCATTTTCAGAATTAAATGTGAACAAATGTTGTTTTTGAATTATAAGTATATATATATTATTGTGTATTTTTGTGGATAGTAGTATTTTTACTTTCCGCTTTCAATAGCCCGAACACTTCCTTGAACACTCTTCGGTACGCCTCGCATTTCTTTTCGAACGCCAGCGGGTACGCTCTTGAGGAGGAGGGCAGGCGGTACAACTGCAGACCGTCGCCTAGTTCTGTGCTGCCGCCAACAGCGGGCAGTTTCTCCACCCCGAAATAACGGCACAGCTCGCCCGTGGCCTTCTCGCCCGTGGTGGCAATGGCCTTACACAGTGGGATTTGTCGCAGCAGCGCACGGATGTCGGTAGGCTCCACAATCTCCAGAAAAGCGTCCGATGCGTTGCCTTTCAGTCGCCGCACCGCACGGGCAGTGTCGTACATCGCAATGCCCTTTTCGTGCATAAACTCGACAATCTCCTCCTTGCGGAAACACTTGTTTTGGATGTCCACAAAATGGTTGCGGTCGCCGAACCACACCTGTCCCTCTATACGCCAGTGGTCGTTGCCGAAATTCGGGTAATAGAAATCCATGCACCAGCGCTTGCGCGGAGGAGGGAAACTGCCCAGAAACAGCAGTTTGGCGTTGGCCGGAAGGAAAGGCTCCAACGGGTGAAACTCTATATCTTGTGGTAATGCGTTGTTTTCCATATTGTTGTGAAAAAATTGCCTTGATTATTCTCTCCTGCAAAAATACTATTTTTTATATATTATATATAATGTATTACTAAAATAAAACGTGCTGATTGTATTTTATTGTAACACAATGATATATGTAAAACGTGTTGTAGTTTTGTGGAGTCTAAATGTGTTTGTAAATTATTGATATATAGAAAGATGAAAAGGAAAAAAACGTAAAAACGCCGAATGAAAGCACTTTTTTTGCAAATTAAACATCAAAATTTCTTCAAAAAATGAAAAAAATAACCGAAAAAACACCCATTTTCGCCCTTTCTTGAAAAAAAATTCAAAAATTTTCTCCTTGAAACATAGCAAGTTGCAAAAAAAAAGCAGAAAAAGCGAAAAAAAATTTTGTCAGTTTCGGAAAAGGTTGTATTTTTGCAGTCCCGTTTGAGAGGGAAAAAGTGAGATCGGGAGACGGGGAGAGATCATTGAGGAAACAGAGACCGAAGGCAGCGTGCCTGGACCGGTTCCGCCGAAGGGCGGTGCGGTTCGGGCAGAAAATGAGAAAGGTAGAAAAGACAATTCAGAAGAAATTCTTACAATGAAGAGTTTGATCCTGGCTCAGGATGAACGCTAGCGGCAGGCTTAACACATGCAAGTCGAGGGGCAGCGCGTGGTAGCAAT
>JAEENM010000063.1 GCA_016283745.1 Bacteroidales bacterium
GAGGAAGAACTTGCCGGTGCGGTCCACCATGGGCTGCTGCTTGCCGTCCTTGTCGAAAAGCACGAGGGGCGGCACTCCGGCCTGCTTGGCCACGCGGTCGTCGTCGGCACCGAAAGTGGGTGCTATGTGCACGATGCCGGTACCGTCTTCGGTGGTAACGTAGTCGCCGAGGATGATGCGGAAAGCACCTTCGCCGGGGTTCACCCACGGTATGAGCTGTTCGTATTCCAAATCCTTGAGTTCCTTGCCTTTGACGGCGTTGCCGAGCACGCGGAAGGGCACTTTCTTGTCGCCAACCTTGTATTCCTCGAAGGGGATGTTGGCATTTTCGGCGGGGAACATGCTGTTGAGCAGAGGTTTGGCCACAATAACGTTGATGGGTTCGCCGCTGTAGGGGTTGAAGGTATTCACCAGCACATATTCGATGCCGGGACCTACGGCGAGGGCGGTGTTCGATGGCAATGTCCACGGGGTGGTGGTCCATGCCAGAACGTTCACATCTTCAGATTTGACATCCACGCCGAAAGGCAGTGTCTGATTGGCTTTGAGATGGAACATTGCCACACAGGTGGTGTCTTTCACGTCGCGGTAGCAGCCAGGCATGTTGAGCTCGTGCGAGCTGAGGCCTGTGCCAGCGGCGGGACTGAAGGGCTGGATGGTGTAGCCTTTGTACAGCAAGCCTTTGTTATAGAGGTCTTTGAGCAGGAACCACAGAGTTTCGATATATTCGTTTTTGAAAGTGATATATGGGTTGTCGAGGTCCACCCAATAGCCCATTTTACGGGTGAGTTCGTCCCAAAGGTCCTTGTATTTCATCACCTCTTCGCGGCAGGCGCGGTTGTAGTCGTCCACGCTGATTTTCTTGCCGATGTCCTCCTTGGTGATGCCGAGTTTTTTCTCCACGCCGAGTTCCACGGGCAGACCGTGGGTGTCCCAACCGGCTTTGCGGTCCACAAAGAAACCCTTCATGGTTTTGTAGCGGCAGAATATGTCTTTTATGCTACGTGCCATAACGTGGTGAATGCCAGGCACTCCGTTTGCCGACGGAGGACCTTCGTAGAATACAAAAGGCGTTTTCCCTTCGGAGAGTTCGAGACTTTTGTGGAAGGTGTCGTTTTCTTCCCAATAACGGCGGATTTCCTCGCCGAGAGCGGTCATGTCTAATTGCTTGTACTCGTTATACTTATCGGACATTGTTATAAAAAATTATATATATCACTATCTGTCAGCCGTTTAACCCACGACCGACTAATTATAATTAACCTGCAAATATACGATTTTTTTGTGATGAAGAAAAATCCATTGGATTTTTTGATAGCCGTAGGCGGAGAATAAATTGATTAGTGACTGGTGATTTGTTTGGGGAAAGTGAACTGTGATAAAGAATATGGTTATTTACTAGTGATGAGTGATTTGTTCAGGAAAAATAGCAAGCTTTCTCATCCATTCTTGCCCGTATGAAAAAAAAATCGTATTTTTGCACTTTCAAAAAACACAAACACCATGCAAAACAACAACTACTGTATAATAATGGCCGGAGGCATCGGAAGCCGTTTCTGGCCGGTAAGCAAAACAGAGTGTCCCAAGCAGTTCCTCGACATCCTGGGCACAGGAAAAAGCTTTATCCGCAGCACTTTCGAGAGGTTTCTGCCCATAGTGCCGCCACAGAATTTTCTGGTGGTGACCAACGCCATGTACAAAGACCTTGTGCTGCAGCACATCCCCGAACTCACCGAAAGCCAGGTGCTTTGCGAGCCTATGCGCCGCAACACCGCTCCCTGCATCGCCTACGCCGCTTACCATATAATGGCACAAAACAGCGATTGCAACATAGTTGTAACCCCCGCCGACCATCTTGTAACCAACGAGGCGGAATTCCAACGCATCATCTCCACCGGATTTGAATTCGTCTCCAAGCCGGAGAACAGCAAAGCGCTGCTCACCATCGGCATCAAGCCCACAAGACCCGAAACCGGCTACGGCTACATACAAACCCCCGATGCCAACTGCACGGAAGGAGCAGTAACCAAGGTAGCCAGTTTCACCGAAAAGCCCAACCTCGAGAAAGCCGTACAGTTCCTTGAAAGCGGACGCTACCTGTGGAATTCCGGCATCTTCATCTGGTCGATGGAAGGAATCCTGTCGGCATTAAACCAATTCATCCCCAACCTTACCGAGATTTTCGACGAAGGCAAAGCCAAATTCGGCACCGCCGACGAGCAGGCGTTCATCAGTAACAACTTCCACCGCTGTCCCGACATCTCCATCGACTACGGCGTGATGGAGAAATCGCCCGACACCTACACCATCCCCGCAGACTTCGGCTGGAGCGACATAGGCACTTGGGGCTCCTTGTTCACCCACGCAAAAAAAGACCCCGAAAACAATGCCGTGAAAGGCAACGTGGTTGTGGAGGAATGCAAAAACACCGTGATAAACATCGAACCCGGCGTGGAAGCCATCGTGCAGGGCATGGACGAATGCCTTGTGGCCTACAGCGGCAAATCGTTGCTTGTGTGCCGACTTAAGGACGAGCAGCGCATCAAGGAATGGGTAGCCGCTTTAAACGCAAAAAAACAATAATTACACACTGAATTAAAACAAAGTTAGAGTCTGCCACAACACGGCAGGCTCTAATTTTTTATTCGATTGCAGGCATAAAAAAAGAGGACTCGATTGAGTCCTCTTTCATATTTTGGATTGAATACTATTCTTCGTCCATGTTTACGTAGAAGGAAGTTCTGCGGTTGATGCTGAATTTGCAGTCACCGAAGCATTCGCGTTTACCTTTCCATTCTGTGCTCAGACGGTCTTCGTCGATACCATATTTCTCAACGAGAAGTCTCTTAACTTCTTTAGCACGTTTTTCGGACAGTTTGTCGTTGTATTCGTAGCTAGCGGGTTCGTCGCAGAAGCTGATGATGGTGAACTTGGTGTCGGAGTTGTTCTTCATAACTTCAGCAACAGCTTGGAGTTTTCTCATCTGATCCGAAGGAACTTTCCATACATCGTTCGGGTAGAGGATAGACAGAGGCATACCGTAGAGGTTCTGCTGGTTGTCTTTCACGTTTTTCAGAGCATTGCGCAGACGGCCGTTCTCAGCTTCGGACTGGTCGAGTTGGTCTTTAAGTTTGCCATTCTCGTCTTCGAGAGAAGCGATTTTGTTTTTCAGGTTGTTTTCCTGTTCTTTGGCTTTTGCAAGTTCGTCGTTAGCATCGTCAAGATCTTTGGTGAGCTTGTCGAAATTCTCTTTGGTGTAGTTCTTTTCCTGTTCGATGCGGGCTTTGTCTTCGTCAGTTACGCCGAAGTGATATTCAATTCCCAGGGGAATGTAGAGGTAGCTACCCACGAAGTCGAATTTCTCGATTTGAGAGAAGTCGGCCAAGGAGTAAACAGTGGGTTCTACATAAACAGACCAATGATCGGCGAATCTCCAAGAAAGACCCATTCCGATGTTGGCTGTGTAGAAGTAGTTGCCCAACCACATTTCTTTAGAACCATCAGTTGCAACTCTGTCGTTGTCGGGGAGCAACAATGTACCACCCATACCACCAAGCAGATACCATTGAACTTTTCTATAAGGATCTCTGAAACCCTTGATAGCGTCAATGATAGAGAATGTGAAATCAACTTGCAAATTCAAGTGCTCACCAACATAGTTAAGGTTGTTAGCGTAAGCCCCCAAATCGGGATTAAATCTATACAAGTTGCCGTTTTTGATTTTGGTGTCGACATCGGCATACATAGCTTGAAAACGAACATCCCAAATGTAGTTCAGTTCTTTTGCTAAGAAACCACCGATACCCCAACCCCAACGTTCGTGCGGGTTAAAGGCATTAATAGCTGGATCCATGGTTTCTTTCTGGATACGCCAAGTCCAACCTCCGTTTAAGCCAATTGACCAGTTGCTCCAAAAGCTGTAATGGGGGTAACGAGTCAGCGGCGTGTACTCCGCAGTATCTTCTTGAGCATAGGTAGCGCTAACACCCATCAAGAAGAATGCGACTAATGCAATTTTTAATGTTTTTTTCATTTGACTATCAGTTATTTATGTTATACTTTTCAATTATTTCAGAACACTTATTGCCGTTATATACAAAAGGCAATGCCCTTTTTTACGCAAAAAGGACACTGCAAAGTTACATTTTTTTTTCCAAATATAGCACTATAAAATGCATTTTTTTTATATTTTTTTTACAAATACCTCATTTTCAATTAATTAAAAAAATAATTTTTGTGCAATATTTTTTGAATAATGCAGTTATTAGACCGTTGTACAAATAATAATCATGCCAAATAAACACAATTCTGTTGAAAATTGTGACGTTTTTTCTCATAAAAATTCAACATTATTTTTGTAACTTTGAAGCGATGAAAAAAGTATGTTTTTAGCGTTTTACTAATCATAAACTTTTGTACGTCAAACATTTTTATCGAAAACAACCAATAACAACCTGCACTATAAAATATGAATCAGCCTAAACTAAGCCCCCACGCTGTGAAAGTGATAACCAACAGCCGCGATGAAGCCATACGCCTGAAAAACCAGAACATCGGCGTTGAGCATCTGTTTCTCGGCATGCTGCGCGAAAAGGAATGCTCCGGCATGAAAATTCTCAACAATTCCAACATCGACACTGCAAGCATCCGCCAACGTATCGAGAAGGCTCTGGCCTCGATAAGCGACAACGTGAAATACTCCGCCGACGACGAAGTGCCTTTTATGAAACAAACCGAAAACATCATCCGTTTCTCTTTCCTTATCTCCAAGGAGTTCAAAAGTCCCGAAGTGAAGACTGAACACATATTGCTCGCCATGCTACGCAACAACGACAACATCGTTTCCCAGATGCTTGCCGAACAAGGCCTCGACCTCGAAAAAGCCAAATCGCTGTGCACCACCGCTAATAACAACCCTGGTCCAAAAGCCTATCCCGACGACACAAGCGCCGCCCCCGATTTCCAGTCGAGTGCCTCTTTCGACGACGACGATGACGAAGACGACGACGATTTCGGTGCCGGCAACGCTTCTTCGCAAAGCAGACAAAATAACCCCGGCAGCAAAAACAGCCGCACTCCTGCTTTGGACAACTTCGGACGCGACCTTACAAAAGCTGCAGCCGAGAAACGTCTCGACCCGATTGTAGGCCGCGAGAAAGAGCTGGAGCGCATCGCCCAAATTCTGAGTCGCCGCAAGAAAAACAACCCCATCCTTATAGGCGAACCCGGAGTAGGAAAATCGGCCATCGCCGAAGGCCTCGCCATACGCATCAGCGAAGGCAAAGTGCCCCGCACACTCTACGGCAAACGCGTCATTACCCTCGACCTCGCCTCGCTGGTGGCCGGCACCAAATACCGCGGACAGTTCGAGGAACGTATGAAAGCCATACTGAAAGAGCTGGAGATGAACCCCGACATCATAGTATTCATCGACGAGATACACACCATCGTTGGCGCTGGAGGAGCTCAAGGCTCGCTCGACGCCTCCAATATGTTCAAACCCGCACTGGCACGCGGCGAACTGCAGTGCATCGGTGCCACAACCCTCGATGAGTACCGGCAGTACATTGAAAAGGACGGTGCCTTGGAACGCCGTTTCCAGAAAGTGCTTGTGGATGCCACAACGCCCGAAGAGACACTTACCATACTTAATAATATAAAGGACAAATACGAGGATCACCATCTGGTGACCTATTCGCCAGAAGCTCTCGAAGCCTGTGTAGCACTTACCAACCGCTATATCAGCGACAGGCTGCTGCCCGACAAAGCCATCGACGCTATGGACGAGGCCGGCGCGCGTGTGCATATCTCCAACATCAACGTACCACCCGAGATAATAGCCCTCGAACAGGAAATAGCCAACGTGGTGGCCAAAAAGAAAGAGGTGCTGGCGCAGAAAAACTACAACGAAGCCGCCGAATACCGCGACCAAGAACGCGAACTCAACGCCAAACTCACCGACGTGAAACGGCAGTGGGAACAGGACGAAAAGCTGAAACGCATCACCATCACCGAACAGGATGTGGCCGAAGTGGTGGCCATGATGACCGGCGTGCCCGTGCAACGCATTGCGCAGAGCGAAAGCAACCGTCTCATCACCATGGAAAACGACCTGCAAAGCAAAGTCATAGGTCAGGACGAGGCGGTGAAGAAAATAGCCAAAGCCATACGTCGCAACCGCGCCGGACTGAAAGACCCCAACAAACCCATAGGCTCCTTTATTTTCCTCGGACCCACGGGCGTGGGAAAGACTTATCTGGCCAAAGTGCTGGCTCAGTATCTGTTCGACACCGAGAACGCTATGATACGCATCGACATGAGCGAATATATGGAGAAATTCGCCGTGTCGCGGCTGATAGGAGCGCCTCCGGGATATGTGGGGTACGAAGAGGGTGGACAACTCACCGAGAAAGTTCGTCGCAAACCCTATTCCATAGTCCTTCTTGACGAGATAGAGAAAGCACACCCCGACGTGTTCAACCTGCTTTTGCAGGTGCTCGACGACGGTCAGCTCACCGACGGCATGGGCCGCAAGGTGGATTTCAAAAACACTATAGTGATAATGACCTCCAACATCGGGTCGCGACAACTCAAGGAGTTCGGCACAGGAGTGGGATTCAACACCTCGGCACGCGAGAGCAACCGCTCCGAGATGGAAAAGGACGTTATCGAAAAGGCCATGAAGAAAGCCTTCGCCCCCGAGTTCCTCAACCGTATCGACGACGTTATCGTTTTCAACAACCTGAAACGTCCCGAGATACACAAAATAATCGACATAGAACTGAAAGGACTCTTCGGCAGGATAAACGAGATGGGCTACTCCATCCGCATCAGCGAAAGCGCCAAGGACTTCCTGCTCGAAAAAGGCTGGGACCCCAACTTCGGAGCACGTCCGCTGAAACGAGCCATCCAGAAATATATCGAAGACGAGCTTGCCGAAGAGATTATCCGCTCCTCGCTCCACAACGGCGACGACATACTTATCGACACCGAGGATTTCGGCGAAAGCAAAATAATAAAATTCCGCATCAACGAAAACAAAGACAATGCCATTGCCGAAGGCGAGACCAAAGCCATTGCAGAAGAAACAACCAAAAACGAATAACCTTTTATGACCGGACAGGACAACATAAAAACCACGTCCATAGGCACTTTGGGCAAGAACGCCCTGATACAGCGTCTCACCCAGGATTTCGAGACACGCGACAAATCCACCGTGAAGGGTCTGGACAACGACGCCTCGGCCACCGGAAGCGGACAAAAAATAAGCATCGTGGGGACAGCGATGATGGTGGAAGGCATACATTTCGACATGACCTACACCCCGCTGCAACATCTTGGCTACAAAGCCGTTGCCTTGGCTATGGCCAAAGTTGTGGCGATGAACGCCCTGCCGCGGCAGATAATGGTGAATATGGCCGTATCAAGCCGCTATTCGGTGGAGGCCTTGGAGGAACTCTTTGCCGGCATACACCGCATCTGCCAGCGCTACGACAGCGACCTCGCGGGATGCGACATCTGCTCGAGTATGAGCGGACTTACCATCTCCGTCACCGCCATCGGTGAGGCCGACAAGGACCGCCTGACAGGCTGCGGCGGAGCGCAGATGCACGACCTGCTGTGCGCCTCGGGCGATTTCGGCTCGGCATACGCAGGACTGCTGATACTCGAACGCGAGAAAGCCACCTTCAAAGCCAACCCCGATTTCAAACCCGACTTCGCGTCGCACGAATATGTGCTGGAACGTTTTCTGAAACCCGAACCCCGCACCGACATAGTGAAATGGCTTGCCGAGAACGACATAGTGCCGACGGCTATGACCAACGTCGCCGACGGACTGGCCGACGCCGCAATGCGTTTGTGCAGCATTTCGCACTGCGGATGCGAGATTTACGAAGAGCGCATACCTATCGACTACGGCACCTCGCACGTGTGCAGCGATTTCGGAACCAACATGTTACCCGTATCGCTGGCGCTGAACGGAGGCATGGACAATGAACTGCTTTTTTCGATAAAACAATCCGATTACGAAAAAATAAAAGAGTGTCCCAACGTTGCCATTGTGGGCCACATCACAGAACAAAACCGCGGAGCCATTATGGTGACACCGCAAAACACCGCCATCGAACTCACCTCGCAAGGATGGAATTCCTCGATACCTTCGGAGGAATAGAACATTTTGTCGCCACCCTATATATATAATGTATGACAATACACGAAATTCTTAAGAAATATTGGGGTTACGACAAATTCCGACCTTTGCAGGAAGATATAATCAACTCCGTTTTAGAGGGTTACGACACCTTGGCGCTGCTTCCCACCGGAGGCGGCAAATCCATCTGTTTCCAAGTTCCGGCCATGGCCCTCGACGGCATCTGCATAGTGGTTTCGCCGCTGATAGCGTTAATGAAAGACCAAGTGCTGCACCTGAAAGAGAAAGGCATCAAAGCCGAGGCCCTGGTGTCGGGCGTGAGCCTGCGCGACAGCGAACGCATTATCAACAACTGCCTTTACGGCGAGATGAAATTCCTGTACGTTTCTCCCGAACGTCTGAAAAACCGTGCCTTTCTGGAAGCTTTCAAACAGATGAAGATAGGCCTTATCGCCATCGACGAGGCACACTGCATATCGCAATGGGGCTACGATTTCCGTCCGCCCTACTTGGAGATTGCCAAGATACGCGCCTTCCATCCCAAAACAGTGACGATGGCCCTTACCGCCACGGCGACGCCGGCTGTGGTGGCCGACATCCAGGACAAGCTGGCTTTCGGCAAGAAACGCAACGTCTTCCAAAAAAGCTTCTACCGCGACAACCTCACCTACATGGCTTTCTACGAGGAGGACAAATACGGACGCATGCTGCGGATAATGGTGGCGGTGAAAGGCTCAGGAATTGTGTATGTGCGCAACCGCCGACGCACGCAGGAGATTGCCGAATTCCTCACCTCGAAAGGGATAAGGGCATCGTATTACCACGCCGGGCTAAAGACCGAAGACCGCGACGCCCGACAGAAAAAATGGATGGACGGCGAAACGCCTGTGATTGTGGCCACCAACGCCTTCGGGATGGGCATCGACAAACCCGACGTGCGATACGTGATACACCTCGACCTGCCCGACTCGCCGGAGGCTTACTTCCAAGAAGCGGGCCGCGGGGGACGCGACGAGAAACAGGCCTACGCCATAATCCTTTACAACAACAGCGACATCGACCAGCTGCGACAGAACTTCGCAACCTCCTATCCCCCACTGCAATACATACGCAACGCCTACCGAGCCGTGTGCAATTTCTATCAGATTCCCGAAGGGTCGGGACTTAACCAGAAATTCAATTTCGACCCCATCGCCATCTGCGACAACTATGGTTTTCAGGTGATACCTTTCTACAACGCTCTGCGTTTTCTCGAAAAAGAGGGGCTGCTGTCGCTTCCCGAAAGGCAGGAGACCACCTCGCACATGATGATAACCGTCTCCAAGGAAGATTTGTACCGTTTCCAGGTGGGCAACACCGCTTTCGACGACCTTATAAAACTGATGCTGAGGATGTACGGCGGACTGTTCACAAATCACGTCAGCATAAGCGAAAAGGCCATAGCCCGCAAGATGTACCTCGACGAGGAGACAATTGTTGCACAGCTCCGCAAGTTACAAAAAATGAACTACATAGACTACCAGGAGAAAGAGACCTGCCCGCAGATTATTTTCACCTCGCCCTGCATCAACCCCAACGGCCTGTACATAAGCGATGTCAACTACAAAACCTTGAAAGAGAACGCCTTGGTACGTATCAACGCGATGATAAACTACGTGAAAGGCAACGAATATTGCCGTAGCAGCGCATTGCTATACTATTTCGGCGAGAAAAACAACATACGGTGCGGACGCTGTGACGTGTGCATTGCCAAACAGAAAGAGCAGAACGCCGAAAAGCTTCGTAACGATATAACCGAGATACTGAAAAACAACCCGATGACAGTGAAAACGCTCTGCACTAGACTGCCGTCGCTCGACGAAAGCACCATAACCTCGACCGTGCGCGAGATGATAGACTACAACCTGCTGGGCTGCGACGAGGATATGCGGCTGTTTTTGAAATAATACAAAAAAAAAGAGAGACCCAAAGCCTCTCTTTAATCCTTTCCGATAAACGGGCCGTTACACCCGCCATCTTTTTTCAGTTCAAATTAAGTGCGAATTTCGCAGTGCTGGTTTTCACCTGCTGCATACAACCGGCGTAAATCAATATGGCACGTATGGCCATTTTCGAGGGTTGGAGCCTTGCTCCCATTTTGCGTATTCTGTTTTTTGTTGTGCCGGTGTTTCCCGATAAGTTGTATTCATCTACCATAGGCAATGCTTTTTATTTCACTATACCGGATTTGGTTCCGGATTTTGAGTAAAAAACTACATTAGTCTTCTTTTATTGTATAATGATATGTTTTTTTATTGTTAAAATTTGTTTTATCCTAATTATCAATAAATTAAATAGCTACATAAGAAAACGGAGGGGGAATAGAATCCATTCGACTGCGCGTTCGAAACGCGAGCGGTTGCTCCATTCCTCATAGTTGAAATCGACGCAATTTTGGAGAGTCTGCCGCAGATGTTCGTCGAGCAGGGCAGCAATCTGTTTGTTGCGGCCGATAAGCGCCAGTTCGTGCTGGTGCTGGAAGCTGCGGAAATCGAAGTTGGCCGAAGAGATGGAAAACACCTCGCCGTCGGCCATAAGGCACTTGGCGTGGAGGTTGCCGGGAGTGTAGAATTTCATCACCACGCCGTTGTGGTAGAGCGCTCCCAGAGTGTGACGGCGCACTATGTCGGCTGTCTGCACATCGGATTTTAGGGGCGAGATAACCGTAACCTTGACACCGCGCTGCACGGCTGCCGTAAGGGCTTTGCGTAGTCGCGGACTGGGCAGGAAATAGGGTGTTTCGATGATGACCTCCTTTTTGGCGTTGCCGATGATGCTCTCGTACCTGCGTGCGAGCCTCTGTCGGGCGCGCGATGGTATTTCTTGGATTATCGACATCTGGTAATAGTTGATGTCGCGTTTGAAACGCAGTTTGTCGAGGTCGAGGCGGTTGTAGATGACGTAGTTGTCGTTGAACACCTTTTGGAACAGTCGTGCCATGGGGTCGGCGATGCGCAGGTTGAGTTCGCGCCAAGAAAGGGAGTAGGCTGTGATGTTGGCCGAGCCGATGTAGGCTATTCGGTTGTCGATGACAAGTATTTTGCGGTGGTCGCGGCGGTGATTGTCGGAGATGAAGTTGAGCGTAAGTATCAGTTTTTTGAACGCCCTAACCTCGCCGCCGGCTTTGATGATGGGGTCGAAAAAGCTGAATTTCTGCCGTGTGCCCCAAGCGTCGACAAGCACGCGCACCTTAACCCCTTGCCGTGCCTTTTCGGCCAGAGCCTTGACAAAACGCTCGCCCATGGCGTCGTCGTTGAAACGGAACGTCTCCAGATAGACGTACTCGCGGGCGGCGGCGATATCCTTGAGCTGCTCGTGGTATAGCTGCAGATTGTCGTCGAAGAGCGACACTTGTTCCAGCGTCACTTCGGGCAACGGCTGCGACTTGGGCCTTGACTTTTTTTGTTTTTTCGGTGCCATTTTTGTCAATAATGCGTTTAATAACGTAAAAGGTGTTTTTTTATTTTGCTGATTTTCCGTTTTTTGTAGATTTGTGCGAAATTTTATTCCGAAAAGGTCGATTTTTTTATTGTTAGCATTGTCCAAAAACGAAAAAAATAACGTAAATTTGCAATTGCAAAAAAAGGGGACAAAGAGCCCTAAAATCTGCGTTATTAACTGTAGTTCAAATAATTAAACGTAATATAATGAAAAAAATACTTATTGTGGGAGCCGGCGGACAGATTGGCTCCGAGCTTACACGCACATTGCGCGACATTTACGGAAACGACAACGTTGTATGCAGCGACCTGCGTCCTTTGAAAGGCGAGATTTACGAACGCGGACCCATCGAACGCATCGACTCCACCCAGATTATGCAGATTGCCGAAGCGGTGAAGAAATACAACATCGACACCATCTACAACCTTGCAGCAATACTTTCGGCCACAGCCGAACTGAACCCCATGCTCGGCTGGAACGTGGGTATCGGCAGCTTGGTGAACTGTCTTGAGGTAGCCCGTTTGTTCGGCTGCGCCGTGTTCACCCCCAGTTCGATAGGCGCTTTCGGCCCCAGCACCCCGCACGATATGACTCCGCAGGACACCATCCAGCGTCCCGCCACCATCTACGGCGTAACCAAAGTTACCGGCGAGCTGCTCAGCGACTACTATTTCACACGTTTCGGCGTGGACACCCGTTCGGTGCGTTTCCCCGGACTTATCTCCAACCTGACACTGCCCGGCGGCGGCACCACCGACTACGCTGTGGAGATTTACTACGCTGCTGTGAAAGGCGAGAAATTCGTCTGCCCGCTCAAGAAAGGCACTTTCATGGATATGATGTACATGCCCGACGCCCTCAGCGCCATGATCGACATTATGGAAGCCGACCCCTCGAAACTGGTACACCGCAACTCGTTCAACGTGACGGCTATGAGCTTCGACCCCGAAATAATCTACAACGCCATAAAGAAATATGTGCCCAATTTCGAGATGGTTTACGAACCCGAACCCATCAAACAGGCCATCGCCGACAGCTGGCCCAACTGCATGGACGACTCGTGCGCCCGCAAGGAATGGGGATGGAATCCTAAATACGACCTCGACAAGATGACCGTCGATATGCTGGACACCCTAAAAAAGAAACTTCTGTAGTATTACTCGGAAATAACAACTAAGACCAGCTCACATAAAGCTGGTCTTTTTTTTGGCCATAAAAAAAACGGCATCTTCGTGAGAGGATGCCGTTTTTGGTTAGCTATTGTGTGTTATTCAATCCACATTGGTGAATACGTAGGCGTTGGGCACGATGTTGCCGTTTTTGTCAACGATGTTGCGGCTCATCTCGCTCTGTTCGGCTTCGGGGGCCTGCTGTATCTTCATGCCTTGACGCTCGTAAGCTGCCTTGTTTTCAAGGGCGTTCAAGCCACCGGGGGTGCTCATTATCTCTTTCAGCTTTTTGATGCCAGCCATTCTTGAAATCACCAAATCCTTTGTGGCGTTGTTCTGCTGTTCATCAATGGTTTCCACCACTGCAGGAGCGGGGGCAGCAACTTCCTGACGGACATTGACGGGTTCGGGCTGGGGTGCAGGTGCCTGCATCACCGGCTCGGGCTGGGGCTGGGCGAAAAGTGTGCCGGGCTGTGATTGAGCCTTGGCGGATTCCATCTCTTCGCGACTGGTAACGGTGAAGATATCATCAATGGGAGCATCCTCTTTCTTGGCAATAGTCTCAACAGCGGGTTTGGCGGGCCCTGTCTCGGTTTCGAGCTGATGAACCACACGTGTTTCGGGAGCTGCGGCAGGAGCCACGGCCTCGACGGGCTTAACCTCTGTCTCTGCCTTGGGGAGTTGTACAAAATCGGTTACCACTGCGGGTTGTTCAGATTTCTTTTCCTCGTCCAAGCGACGGAAATCCCTGCTGCCCAAACCTTTGATAGAATTCAAATCCACCACATTAATGGGTTGGGGGGTTGCCGGCTTGGCTTGGAAACCGGTTGCCACCAGTATCACTCTCAAGCTTTCGCCCAAAGTATCGTCAATACCGATACCCATTTTCAGGTTGGGTGAGTTCTTGCAGGTGGTGGTAATCTTGGTGGTTATTTCCTCAATTTCGTCGTTGTCGCACTCGTACTCCTCGCTACAGGTTATGTGGAGCAGTATTTTCTGCGAGTCGGTAATGTCGATATCGTTGAGCAGCGGCGAACGCATGGCTTCTTCTATTGCCTCGATGGCGCGGTTTTCGCCGCTAGCGATGCCTGCTCCCATTATTGCGGTGCCGCTCTTCGACATCACGCTGTTCACGTCGCGCAAATCGACGTTCATATAGGAGGTCACCGTTATCATCTCGGCAACGCTCTTGGCGGCTGTAAGCAGCACGGCGTCGGCTTTGGCGAAACACTGGGTGAATTTTATACGTTCACCCACGAACACCTTGTTGTTGTCAATAACGATGATGGAATCCACTTTTGAACGCAGTGCCTCGAGACCTGCCTGAGCCTGATCCAAGCGGGCCTGGCCCTCGAAGCGGAAAGGCATGGTAACTATGGCAACCACAAGCACTTCGGGCATGTGCGGGTCGTTTGTCTCTATCTCTTTGGCTATCTCGGCGATAACCGGAGAGGCGCCTGTGCCTGTGCCGCCGCCCATACCAGCTGTTATGAAGAGCATCCTGGTGCCGGCAAGTTCTTCTTTGATACGGTCTTTGGCCTCCTCGGCGTATTCTTTAGCCACTTCGGGTCTTCCGCCGGCTCCCAAGCCTTCGCCAAGTTGCAGTTTCGAAGTTACGGGGCTGCTTGCCAAAGATTTGGCATCGGTATTGCATACAATAAAATCCACTCCCACAATGCCTTGACGGCACATGTGGTTGACGGCATTTACTCCGCCGCCGCCCACGCCGATCACTTTAATGTACGAAGATTCCTCTTTTGGTGCTATAAAATTCATAGGTGCTGTCATATATGCCTTTGTATTTCAATAATTTATAATCTTTTAATTACAGACAAACGATTTGTAAATTTACGACTTATATTTTTTTTATTAAAGCCTTTGCCAATCTTGTTTTCAACAGATTTTTGTTAGTTTTTGTTGATAACTGTTTTTGGGGTTAGTATATAGGCCTTGGATCACCTAACAAGCGTTCATCTAGATCCCTTTTTGTAGGCTGGATATCCGTTGCCACAACAATTATCTTAACACTTTCGCCAAGGGTTTCGTCGTAGCCCACGCCATACCTTACAATTGGCTGCCGCACACACACCCCGTTGAAATAGTCGAAGGCCTGTCCCAACTCATCATTTGTGAGATCGTGCTCTTTGCTAAAACTGAAATGCAAGAAAACTGTACGTGCTTCGGACATATCAGAAATAACGGTGAGCGGTTTCTGCAAGGCCTGCAGCATGGCGTCCAAGCTGCGCGTTTCGCCTTTGGCCACGCCAACGCCCATAAAGGTGTCGCCGCCATTTCTAAGCGAAATATCTATATCGCGCAAATCGCAGTTAATCAACGCGTCGCAAGTTAGTGTTGAGGTCAGGTTCTTGATTGGTGAAAACATCATTTCATCCGATTTGGCGAAACACTGGCTGAATTTTATATGCTCACCCTCAATCATCTTGTTGTTGTCGATGACTATTAGTGCATCCGCCACTGAGCGCAGTTCGTCGAGCCCATGCTGTGCCAGAGCCAGGCGCTCCCTACCTTCGAAATGGAAAGGCAGGGTGACCACGGCCACCACAAGGATATTGGGAACAAACTCGTCTTTGGTATCTATCTCCTTGACAATCTTTGCGATAACGGGTGCCGCTCCTGTGCCGGTACCGCCGCCCATTCCTGCCATAATGAAAAGCATCCTGGTGTTTTCGACAAAGACGTTTTTGATAGTTTCGGCGTTTTCGGTGGCGAATTGTTTTGCCAAAACAGGTTTTCCGCCCGTTCCCATACCTTCACCGAGTTGTATTTTTGTTTTTACCGGGCTTTTTGCCAAAGATACTGCATCAGTATCGCACACTATGAGGTCGATTCCATTGATGCCTTCACGGCACATATTGTTCACGGCATTGATGCCGCCGTTGCCCACACCTATAACCTTGATGTAGGACGATAATTCTTTTGGTGCTATAAATTCCATAGTAATTTAGTTTAAAATGGGGACTCCCGTCAATAACTTCCGGAAGTCCCCTGATTATTGTATTAGGATAAACAAATCAATCCACGTTTTCGTCTTTGAGGAAATCCTTGAGCCATTTGTCCACAGCTCCTATAAAACCTTTGCCTTTCCCCTTCCCTTTTTTGTCTCCTTCGTCGGGTTGGGGTTGTGCGACAGGTTCTTCGGGAGTTTCGTCGAGTATGTCGGGACTAATTTTGTCATCGGGCTTGGGTTCCGGTTCGGGCTTTTTCTCTGTTTTCAGTTTTTCCTGTTCTTTGTCCATTTCTTCGAAACCATAGAGCACCAGGCCGATACCCGTGGCGTAGATGGGGTCGGAGATGTCGGCGCTCTTGCTTTCGGCAGTTATGGTGATATGTTCGTCGGGGGTGCCGATACGTGTGCCAATGCCCGTTTTGTACGAGGTGTAGTTAACGATGTCCTTCAGTTTGGCGCCGCCGCCGGTGAGCACAATGCCTCCCACAAGCTGTTTCTCGGTGTCGGATTCGACAATTTCGCAGTGTACGAGGTCGATGATGTCGTTGGTGCGTGCTTTTATGATGTTGGCGAGGGTTTTTACCTCCACAAGACGAGGCGACGAACCGCGGATGCCGGGGAATGACACCACTTCGTCGGGGACGCACTCAGGCATACAGGAGCCGAACTGCACTTTAAGACGCTCGGCGGTGTCGGGCATAACGGTACAGCCTTTCCTGATGTCTTCGGTGATGGATTTTCCGGCAAGGGGTATCACGTGGGTGTGGCGGATAACGCCTTCGGTGAAGATGGCCACATCGGTGGTGCCGCCGCCTATATCGACGAGAGCCACACCTGCGTCGCGGTCTTCCTGCGTAAGCACGGCCATTCCGGAGGCGATAGGCTCCAGCACGATGCCCTTGACATTAAGCCCGGCGTTATGCACGCTGGCTATGATGTTCTTGATGTTGTTTGTCTTTCCGGTGACGATGTGGAAATCGGCAGCCAGACGCACTCCCGAACAACCGATGGGGTTGATGTCGCGGAGTTCGTCGTTGTCCACAAAATAAGTCTGCGGGAAGATGTGGATGATCTCCACACCCGGGTCGAGGGGTATGTTGTATTGCTCCTCGATAAGGCGTTTCACATCTTTCTCCTCGATAAAAGGCTGCTGCTGTGATATGCTTATCATACCGCGGTTTTTCTGGCTTTGGATGTGCTGTCCGGCTATGCCCACATACACGTCTTTCACCGAGCAGTTGGCCTCCTCGGCGGCCATTGCCACAGCCTGTTTTATCGATTCGGTGGCGTCGAGGATATTCCTCACTTCACCGTGTTCCACGCCCACCGACGCCACTTTGCCGTGGCCGATGATTTTGATTTTGCCTTTGTTTTCTTCGTCCCGTACTCCTATGAGACAGGCAATTTTCGTTGTACCGATGTCCAACCCTACAATTATTTGTTTATCCATAACAATTACTGTTTTTTAGTACAAATTATTTGATCAATGTATTTTAAATTTACAAACGAATATTTGTCCCATCCGACTTTCGAGAAACCGTCGTCGTAAAGGGCGTAGAGGTTCTCGAATTTTTCGTCGAGATGGTCGGTGCCGCCGATAATCACCACGTGGTCGCCAAGTTTTGGCACTACCTCGAGGTCGCCGTTCTCGTTCAGATAAATCTGGTCGAAGAGGGCTTTGGCTTTTTCGTCGGCGTTGATGTATTTTGCGAGGCAATAGATTTTAACTATACCGAAGTTCGCTGCCATGGTGTCGGCTGCCATAAGTTTTTCAAGGTCAAGGTCCTTGGGCTTGCCTGGGAAATCCTTTTTAATAAAGCCGTTGGCGATAATCACCCTTTGGTTTTTCACCGAGCTGATGGGCATGTAACGTCCGTAGTTGTCGAGGTAGAACTGTGTGTTTTTCGAATACACGCGCACCAGTGGCGAGCGTTGGGTTACGCTTATCATCACCTCGGCGCTTACCGATACCGAGACGGTGGCGTCCTCCACGTATGGATTGGCTTTCACCACCTTGCGGATGCCCTCCAGATCAACATCGCCGACAGGCTGATTTTTGATGTCGCGGTACTTTTGCAACACCGCACCACGCAGCTGGGCAGCGGTGACAAGGGTGTCGTTGCCCGAATAATCGACAGTTACGGCCACCTCCTTTATGGCAGTGTTGCGGTGCGACACGTTGGCCACCACAATCACAACCAAAACGGCTACAAGCAGCAGTATTTTCAATAATTTCGAGTAACGGCTTTTCATATTATATATTAATGTATGTCGTGTTCCTCCTCAAACGTTTTCTGTATGTCGGGCAGCAGCGCGTCGATGTCGCCGGCGCCCATGGTAACAAGCACTTCGGGATAGAGGGCCACCAAAATGTCGCAGAGGTCCTCCTTGCTGCAGAGGTACTTGTTCATCTTGTTGATTTTGTGCAGTATAAGATGCGAAGTTACGCCCGGGATGGGTTTCTCGCGGGCGGGGTAGATGTCGAGCAGCACTATCTCGTCGAGAGGCATGAGGGCTTGCGCGAAACCGTCGGCGAAATTGGCTGTGCGCGAATAGAGGTGCGGCTGGAACACTCCCACCACACGCTTGTCGGGATAAAGCAGTTTCACCGACTGTATGCAGGTCTCTATCTCGTGCGGATGGTGAGCGTAGTCATCGATGAACACGAAGTCGGGGGTTTTGATGCGATAGTCGAAACGGCGGCGTATGCCCTGGAACGACTTAACGGCGGCACGCAGCTCATCTTCGGTGACACCGCATTTCAAAGCCACGGCCATGGCCGCCACGGCGTTCTCGATGTTGTACAACGGAGAGCCTATCATCTCGATGTCGTAATACACCTTTTCGGGGGTGTGGAAATCGAAATAGTAGTTGCCTTTGTAGTTGCGCACGTTCCACGTGTAGTATTCGGCCTCGAGGTCGTCGAAAGAGTAGCGGGCCATGGGTATGTTCTCGTTTATCTCGAAATCGAGGCTGCTTTTGAGTATCAAACCGCCTTCGGGGTTGGTTTTGTTGGCAAAGGTGGCGAAAGCGTCGAGCAGGTTCTTGTGTGTGCCGTAGATATCGAGGTGGTCGGGGTCGGCGGAGGTTATCACCGAAAACAGCGGGGTAAGCTGTAGGAAAGAGCGGTCGTACTCGTCGGCCTCAACAACCACGAATTCGCTGTCGTGGTTCACCACAAGGTTGCTGTCGAAATTCTTGGCTATGCCGCCCAAAAAGGCGGAGCATCCCAAATGGCTGTTGTGCAGTATGTGGGCTATCAGGCCGGTGGTGGTGGTCTTGCCGTGACTGCCCGCCACAGCTATGCATTTTTTTGCGTTGGCAATCTCGCCCAGCACCACGGCGCGTTTCTTCACCGGCACGCCGAGCTGTTGCAGATAAACAAACTCTTGGTTGTCGGCAGGGATGGCGGGGGTATATATCACCAAATCCAACTGCTTGGGTATCTGATTGATATCCTCTTCGTAATGGATTTCCATGCCTTCGGCCTCGAGCTGTCGAGTGAGGGCGGTGCGGGTGCGGTCGTAGCCGCAAACACGGTATCCCAGCGAATGGAAATAACGTGCCAAGGCGCTCATTCCGATGCCGCCGATGCCGAGGAAATAATATGTCTTCTGACTTTCAGTCATTGTCGTTATTTTTTCAAAATCTTTTCAATCTGGTCCACAATTTTGTCGGCGGCGTTGCGCATGCCCATCTTCAAAATTGCTTCGGACATTGCCTTCTGTTTCTCGCTGTCGCCCACAAGGCTGTCGAGTGTGGGGCAGAGGGTGGTCATGGCTTCGGCGTCGCGCACCATAAGGGCGGCACCGTTGTTCACCAGTGCCATGGCGTTTTTGGTCTGATGGTCTTCGGCCACGTTGGGCGAGGGTATCAGTATCACGGGCTTGCCCACGAGACACAGCTCCGAGATGGAGATGGCGCCGGCGCGCGAGATGATTGCGTCGGCAGCGGCGTAGGCGTGGTCCATCTGCGAGATGAACTCGCACACCTTAATATTATTGGTGGCGCCGGCGGCCTCCACAGCCTCTTTGGCTTGTTTGTAGTAGCCTTTGCCGGTCTGCCAAATCAGTTGTATGTCGTTGTCGATGAAATATTTAAGATTGGCGCAGAGTGTCTCGTTGATGGTGCGTGCACCCAGACTTCCGCCAACGGAGAGGATGATACGTTTGTCGGGGTTGACTTGGAAAGTGGCGCAGCCTTCGGCCTTGGTCACACTCATATCTTCGATGACCTTGCGCACGGGATTGCCGGTGAACACTATCTTCTCGGCAGGGAAGAATTTTTCCAAACCGTTGTAAGCCACGCAGATAACATCGGCATGGGCCGAAAGCATCTTGTTGGTGAGTCCCGGGTAGGAATTCTGCTCCTGCAGCAGTGTGGGGTAGCCCATCTTGGCGGCAGTTTTCAGTGTGGGGGCGCTGGCGTAGCCTCCCACTCCCACCACTATGTCGGGGTTGAAATCGCGGATAATCTTTTTTGCCATGCGTTGACTTTTCAGCAGTTTGAAAGGCACGGCAAGGTTTTTTATTATGTTTTTCGGGCTGAGGCTGCGTTGCAGTCCGGCTATGGGCAGACCTTTGATGGGGTAGCCCGCGGCTGGCACTTTCTCCATCTCCATACGGCCTTCGGCACCGATGAAAAGGATGTCGGCGTCGGCATAGCGCGCCTTGATGGCGTTGGCAATGGCCACGGCGGGGAAAATGTGTCCCCCGGTTCCTCCTCCACTAATTATCGCTTTCATTTTCGGTATTGTTTTCTGTGTTAATATCTTCTGTTTCTGTTTGTTCTGTTTCCACCACCTGCTGATTGGCAAGCCGTTTTTTCTTAATGTTATGGTTGCTGATAGAGAGTATCACCCCCACGGCGCAGCAGGTGAGCACATACGAGGTGCCTCCGTAGCTTACCAGCGGCAATGTCTGTCCCGTTACCGGAAGGTAGCCTGTGGCCACACCCATGTTCACCATGGCCTGGAAGGTGATGAGGAATCCGAGTCCCGCCACGGTGAGCTGTCCGAAGAACGAATCGCAATTGCGCGCCACGCTCATGCAGCGTATGAAGAAAATCAGATAGGCGGCTATAATGAGCAGCACCCAAACCAAGCCCATCTCCTCCGTTATTACGGAATAGATAAAGTCGGTGTGCGACTCGTTGAGGTAGCGTCCCTGAACGGTGTTGCCTATGCCCACCCCGGGCAACCCGCCCGAAGCGATGGCTATCTTGGCGATATTGGTCTGAGTGACTTCATCCTTGTTGCTGTTGAGCCATTCGTTGATGCGGTTCACCCATGTCTCGCTTCGGAATAATTCGATTTTTAGCACGAAACAAAGGATCAGGAACAAAGCCACAGCGCCTGCTACAAGCAAAAAAGTCCGCAAGAGATATTTCTTGTTCACCCCGCCCACATACATCAGAACCATACAGGATAAGAAAACCAGAGCGGCGGTGGAGAAGTTCTCGGGGAATATCAAGATTGAAATCACGCCAACTGGCAATAACAGTTTTTTGAACGTGTCAAAGTCTTTCAGCGACTCGCGGTATTTCGAAATCTGTCGCGCAAGGAAAATCAGTAGTACGAACTTGGCTATTTCGGAGGGCTGGAACTGCCCTATTATCGGTATGTCGTCGAGCCATCGGCTGGCGGCGTGCCCGTCCACTGCACCGGTAATCCTGCCCGAAACGGACACAACAACCATCACCCCCATCATTATCAAACATAGCCAGAAACCAAGTTTCGACATGCCAGAAAACCACTTGAAAGGCACATGCGAGATGCCTATCATAAAGATGTAGGACACAACTACTATGGCGACGTGCTTCACCACGGTGGCGGATATGCTCCACCCGTGGTCGTAGGCAGCCTTGCCTATCGAGCTATAGACCTCGATAAGCGAGATAAAACTGAGGAATACGATGACCACCCAGATTATCCTGTCGCCAAGTATCAAACTTTTTGTCCTTTTTTCCATCTCAGTGCATGAAAGTAGTTTTTACAATTCGTTCACACACAATTTAAATTCTTCGCCCTGTTCGGCAACAGCCTCGCCGTTCTCGCAGGCAGGCGAAAAGAGTGTAACGGCGTTTTCGATGCCCGAATAGAAGGCCTTGTCGAGGGCCACGGCAAGATTGCGTGCGTCGGCAATCACCGGAATGGTGCCGGCGAAAGTGTCGTGCAGACGGGTGTTGTCGGAGCCTACGCAGATGAGCATACGCACCTTGCGCAGTGCCAAGGGTTTCAAAGTCTCGAAATCCACGTCGTTTACATCGCCGTTGGCAATCCAGATAACGGGTTTCTCCATGGTGTCGAGGGAGTACCATGTGGCGTTGGGCGTGCGCGACGAAGCGTCGTTGACAAACTCCATGCCGTTGATGCGGGCCACGAACTCGAGTTTGTATTTCATCTCGTCGAACGAGCTGAAACTGAGACGCATGGCCTCATCGCGGAGCTTTTTCAGTTTTACGGTGTCCATACCAGCCAGATTGGTATAGATTTTTTCTCTTCCCTGCTTTGCTAATGATTCTAATGTCATAGTGTTCTGATGTTTTTATTTGTTTTTTATCTTATTTTCAATGTCAAAATTGCGAGAGCCGCCAGTCCGAGGGTGATAATCCACATGCGGGTGGTTATCTTCACTTCGTGATAGACGTTGTTGTGTCCTTCGCCCTTGCCTTTGAAGAACACGGCGGTGTTGGGCCATTTGCTGGTGAAGTCGCTGTAGCTGGTGCGGAAATGGTCGTGCAACGGGGCTTTCTTCCAAATACGGCGTTTCTTGCCCGTTTTCACAAACAGTTTCACGTCAAGGTCGGCAAGGATTTCGAAGAGGAACACTCCGCAGAGTATCGGCAGGAGCAGCTCCTTGTGTATGATGATGGCCGCCACGGCGATGATGCCGCCGATGGTGAGGCTTCCGGTGTCGCCCATAAACATCTGTGCCGGGAACGAGTTGTACCAGAGGTAACCCACAAGCGCTCCCACAAAGGCGCACATAAATATCACTATCTCCTCGCTGCCAGGGATGTACATCACGTTAAGGTAGTCGGTCCACACGGCGTTGCCCGACACGTATGCCAGTACTAGCAACGCCACGCCTATTATGGCCGAGTTGCCCGCCGCCATGCCGTCCATGCCGTCGTTGAGGTTGGAGCCGTTGCTCACCGCAGCCACCACAAATATTGTAAGCAGCACAAAGAAAATCCATCCTGCGCCGTATTTCCATTTTTCGCCCATAAAACTGAACAGATCTGCGTAGTTTAGGTCGTTGTTCTTGAAGAAAGGTATGGTGGTGCGGGTGGACTTAACGTCAGGCGTTTTCTCCACCACTTCAACGTTGTTGTCGATACGGACAGTGACATTTTCGTTTATCACAGCGTCGGGACTGTAGCGGAGCGTGAGACCCACGATAAGTCCGAGAGCCACCTGCGCAGCTATCTTAACCCAAGGTTTTATGCCGTCCTTGCGTTTTTTGAAAGTCTTGGTATAGTCGTCGGCAAAACCCACGGCACCGAGCAGCACGGTAGTTATCACCATCAGCACAAAATACACGTTGGCAAGTTTGCCGAACAGCAGACAGGGCAGCAAAATCGAAGCTATCACAACCAAACCGCCCATGGTGGGCACACCTTTCTTTTGGGTGTTGTAGGGGTCTATCGCTGCGTCGCGTTGCTGTTCGTAATAGCCTTTGCGTTTCATGAAACGGATAAACACCTTTCCGAACCATATCGAAAACAGTATGGACAAAATCAGCACCACAATGGCACGGAACGAGATGTAATGCACCAGTCCAGCGCCGGGGAAATTATACGAAGTGTCCAACCAATCGAAGAGATAATACAGCATATCCTTTTATTTTTGTGGGTTCAAAATGTTGTTAAGTTCTTCCTTGTCGTCGAAGTGATGGCGCACGCCGTTCACCTCCTGATATTTTTCGTGTCCCTTGCCGGCCACAAGTATGATGTCGCCCTGTTTGGCCATAGCACAGGCGGTCTTTATTGCCTGCCGGCGGTCGGAGATACGCAACGAGGCGTTCTTCTGTGCGGTGTTCAGTCCCGCTTCCATATCGTCGAGGATGCGTTCGGGGTCCTCGGTGCGGGGATTGTCCGAAGTGAGTATCAGCGTGTTGCACATCTCGGCTGCTATGCTTGCCATTTCGGGACGTTTCAAGGCGTCGCGGTCGCCGCCGCAGCCTACCACCACTATCAGACGCTGTTCGCCGCACATAATGTCGTTGATGGTCTGAAGCACGTTTTTCAGTGCGTCGGGGGTGTGGGCGTAGTCCACGATAGCCATCTTGCCGGAGCCGTTCACATACTCAAAACGGCCTTCGGCGGCCTGCAACGAGCTAAGCACCGTAAGGGCCTCTTCCTGCGGTATGCCGCACAAACGGGTTGTGGCGTAGATGGCCAGCAGGTTGTAGGCGTTGAACTTGCCCACAAGCCTTGTCCACACCTCCTTGCCGTCTATCGAAAGCAGAAGTCCCTGGAAGGTGTTCTCCACAATACGGCAATTGAAATCGGCCATATTTTGCAGACTGTAGGTGTATTTATGAGCCTTCGTGTTCTGGAGCATCACCATGCCGTTGCGGTCGTCGATGTTGGTGAGGGCGAAGGCGGTTTCGGGCAGGTTGTCGAAAAAGGCTTTCTTGGCGGCGATGTAAGCGGCGAAGGTCTTGTGGAAATCGAGGTGGTCGTGGGTGATGTTGCTGAAAATGCCACCGGCAAAATGCAATCCGGCGATACGCTGCTGCACAACGGCGTGCGAGCTCACCTCCATAAAACAGTATTCGCATCCGTGGTCGGCCATCTGCGCAAGCAGGGTGTTAAGCTCTATGGCGTCGGGGGTGGTGTGGGTGGAAGGTATCTCCTGCTCGTCGATTTTGTTCACCACGGTGGAGAGCAGTCCCACGCTGTATCCCAAGTTGCGGAACATACGGTGCAGAAGGGTTACCGTGGTGGTCTTGCCGTTGGTGCCGGTAATGCCTATCAGCTTGAGACGTTGCGAGGGGTTGCCGAAATAGTTCGACGCGGCAATGCCCAGCGCACGGCTGCTGTCGTCGGTCTGGACATACACCACTTCGGGATTCAAAGTATCGGGAAGGTTCTGGCACAGCACCACCGTGGCTCCCGAGGCTATGGCTCCGTCGATGAACTTATGCCCGTCGACATGCACGCCCACCTGCGCCACGAACATGGTGCCGGGTTCCACCGCACGCGAGTCGAAAGTGATTTTCTTCACCTCCACATCACGGAAATTGGTGGCGTTGTACGCAATACCTTTTAATATTTCTGACAGTTTCTTCATTTCTTTGTCTCTTGATTTGTTGGTTTATCATACTCAACCTTAGGCAGTTCGGGACCTTGCGGCCTCAGCGTCAGTTTTATCTTGTCGCCCTGTTTGAAAGGCTGGTTTTGGCGTATCGACTGATCCACCACCTTGCCGCGTCCTTCGATGGTTACTTTCATGCCCATCTTTTCGAGCATATACACTGCATCTTTGGCGGTCATGCCTTTGCAGTTCGGCACTACGCCTTCGGGCAATGCGTAGGTGCGGTAGAGCGCCCGTCCGTTGGAGTCCTGCTCAGCGTCGAAGAAAAGCGGGTTTGGCGTGGTGTCGGTGCGTTGGTATTTGAGGCCGAGGTATCCGAAAGCCTTGTTCATGTCGCTGGCATAGCCTTTTTTCAGATACGGCATGGCTATCGTCCTCTCTTGCGGGATTTTCAAATCCATATTCAGAATTGTTCCGCACACGCGGTCGGCAAGGTCCTTGAAAACAGGGGCTGCCAGCTCGCCGCCGTAGTTGCGGCCTTTCTTGGGGTTGAACACCACCACAATGCAGGAGTACTGCGGGTTGCCGGTAGGGAAATAGCCTGCAAAGGAGGCGCAGTAGCGCATCGACTCCACATCTTTCTTGGTGTAGTTGAGCTGTGCCGTGCCCGTCTTGCCGGCAATGCCGTAGGGAGTTCTGGAGAGGCTGCGTTTGGCCGAGCCGTTCTCCACCACACCGATGAGCAAATCGTTGAGTATCGCCAGTGTCTGGTCGGAACAGATTTTCTCCTTGATAACAATCGGCTCCATCTTCTTCACCGTTTCGGAACCTTGACGTATCTCGCTACAGAACAGCGGTTTTACCATTTTGCCGTTGTTGGCGATGGCATTGTAGAAAGTAAGCATCTGCAAAGCGGTGAAACGGGTTACGTAACCGTAACAGAGGTTGAGGAAATCGATAGGTTGCGAGAGGTCTTCAACCATATAGGGCCTCGGTTCATCAAGTGCCAGATCCAGTCCCAGACGGTCCATCGGCAGCACCGAAACAAGTCTGTCGCGGAACTCTTTGCGGTTGTTGCGGTAGTTCTCCCACACAGGATAACAGGTTCCCACGTTCGACGACACCTCGAAGGAATGTTTCATCGACATCGAACCCTTTGTCTTTCCGTCGTTATGGCTGTCGATAATCTTGGCGCCTTTGGGTTTGGGATTGCGTGCCGTGGAGTCTTCGGAGTAGTATCTCACGCCGGTGGGCACTTCCATACCCGTGTCGCATTTGCCGGCTTCGAGCAACGCCATATTGGTAACGGTCTTAAAGGTAGAGCCTGGCTCGTAGGAGTTCATGCAGGCTTGGTTGTAAATCTCGGCATAGCCATGTGCGGAATCCACATACTGCAGGCTGCTAATGGCGCGCACATATCCCGTCTTCACCTCCATCAGTATCACGCACCCGTAGTCGGCCTGGTTCTCGGTAACACATTTGTACAACGAGTTTGTGGCCAGGTCCTGCAGTCGTGTGTCGATGGTGGAAACTATGTCCATCCCGTCCACGGCGCGTTTCTGGTCGGAGTTATCCACGGGAGCCCAGATATTCTTGCCTTCGACACGTGCGAGGAAACGTTCAAGACGCTGCCCCTGCTGGCCGCGGAGATATTCGTCGTAATAGCCTTCCAAGCCGTTGTACTCGGTTGTGTCGTTAATCGGACGCAGGAAACCGATGGTGTGCCTTGCCATATTGCCGTAAGGATGAACGCGTATGTCGCGGCTGTCGCAGATGATGGCCCTGCAGAACTGGGGGGAGAACTTGCCGTTCTTTTTCTTATAACCTTTCTGCGTGGTATCCACCATAAGTATCGGGAAAGCCATCATACGTTTTCTCTGATAATACGTAACGCCTTTCTTCACACAGCAGTAGCGGTTGCTTGTCCTCTGCGCTTTGGAGAAATAGTTGAAATAATCGGTGTAGCTCTTGTCGGGGAACAGTCTCGACATGCTGTCGCAAAGGGTGGGCAGGAAATTGTTGAAGGTCTTCTTCGATATCAGGTTTTTGTAATACACCCATTCGCCTTTCACGCGGACGCTGTCGTCGTGTGTCTTGCCTTTTTCCACTTTCTCGCGGCCGAAATCAATATAGATGTCGTAAACCGGAAGCGAGGTGGCCAGCATCTTGCCGTCGGCGGAATAGATGGTTCCCCTCTGGGCTTTAACATCGCGCATCTGTATGGTGCTTTTCTTGGCCTTCGACCGCCATTCGGCACCATCGATAACCTGCAGCTTGATAAGATTCCATACTATGGGCAGCACCATCACAATGATGATGAATGCCAATAGCAGGAACAGTCTGCGTGATATGCTGCGGTTGTCGTCCATTGTTGCTGTTATTTTTCTTTAATTGTTATTTTAAGTGACGGTGTTGTGCCCGCTTTGATACCTTTGTCGCTGAGTTTCTCCGAAATCTCGGTAAGCATGGTGGCGTTCATATAGTCGCAGCGGTTCTGTATCTGACGCACCCGCAGCTCGTCTATCTCGTGCTGCAGCTGCTTGTTTTCGAGTGTTAGGTTTTCGATGCTGTAGCGGCTCGAGATAAGCAGGAAACTGTAAAGAAGCACCATCAGCGCCAGAGGCAGCTGTTGCACAACTTTGTTGGAGGCCAGCACCCTGCCGGCGAAGATGTCCGACGGTTTCACACGGCGTTTCTTCCCCGTCTTCTTTTCTTTTTCGGCAGCCTCGGCCTTTGGCGTTTCCTTTTCCTCAGCCTGCGGAGCTTCCGCCGATGTGTCGGGGGCAGTGTCCTGAACATCGTTTATCTCGAATTCTATTTTGTTGTTCTCTTCCATTTCTACAATTGTTATTGTTGTTTCTTTTCGGCAACACGCAATTTGGCGCTTCGCGAACGGGGGTTCTCCATCAGCTCCTCGGCATCGGCCACTATGGGTTTGCGGGTTACGGGTTTCAGGGGCGAAAGCAGGTTGCCATAGAAGTCCTTCTTCACCTCTCCTTCGAAATTACCTGTCTTGATGATGTTTTTCACCAGACGGTCTTCGAGCGAATGGTACGAAATCACCACCAGGCGGCCGCCGGGATTGAGCATCTCCACAGCCTGCGTGAGCATAGCCTTCAGAGCTTCCAGCTCGCCGTTCACCTCGATGCGCAGAGCCTGGAACACCATCGCGTAGAATTTGTTTTCCTGATTGCGGGGGATGTTGCTTTCCAACGCCTTTTTCAAATCGAAGGTGGTAAGTATGGGGGCTTCGGCTCGTGCCGACACAATGGCGCGGGCCATGCGGTGGGCGTTGGGCAGTTCGCCGTAGTTGTTCAGTATGTCGCGCAGCTCCTCTTCGGAGGCGGTGTTCACTATGTCCTTGGCTGTGGTGGTCTGACGACGGTCCATACGCAGGTCGAGCTCGGCGTCGAAACGGGTGGAGAAGCCTCTGCCCGCCTCGTCGAACTGGTGCGACGACACTCCCAAATCGGCCAGAATGCCGTCCACACGGCTCACACCGTTCAGACGAAGGAAATTTTTCATGTATCGGAAATCCTCGTGGATGAGGGTGAAACGCGGGTCGTCGATGGTGTTGGCAAGGGCGTCGGCGTCGCGGTCGAAAGCCAGAAGCCGGCCTTCGGCACCGAGGGCTTGCAGTATGGCACGCGAATGGCCGCCCCCGCCAAAGGTCACGTCCACATACGTCCCCTGCGGGTTCACAGCCAAGCCTTCGAGGCTCTGCTCCAATAATACCGGCGAATGGTAATCAGACATTTTTTATTTCCTACCCTTACTTTATTCAACTTTATCGTCAAACGACAGCTCGCCCAAACGGTCGCTGGCAAGGGCCACATAATCGGGCTCGCTCACCGACGCCTCTTGCTGGGTGTACTTGTCGTAATCCCAAATTTCGATAAAGTTGCCGCCAAGCGATGTCAGAACAATGTCCTTGGTGTTGCTGAGCTTGGACTTCTGTTCGGGAGGAATAAGGAGCCGGTCGTTGGTATCCAACTCGATGATGTTGCCGTCGCTGAGCTTGCGGAGCAACATACGGTCTTCCGGCTTGTAGGGCTTTAGGTTCTTTCGGAGGTTTTCAACCATTGCAGAGAACGAAGCGTAGGTCCAAAGTTCCAAACATTCGGCATAGATACTCTGACGGATAACGAAACGACCGTCGTCCTCCGGTTGAAGCTGTTTCTTCAGCGCAACCGGGAACTTGAAACGTCCGTTACTGTCTAATTTACAGTATTCTTTGCCTAATATTAGCGACATACTTTTCTACTATTTTTCGTCTGCAAAGGTACGAATAATTTTCCAAAAAAACACTTTTTTTACCATTAAATGTTGAAAAATTCCTTAAAGTTCCATTTCAACCTTATAAACGATGGTTTCAAAAAAAGGTTTCATTCAAAAAAAACTTTTATAAAGCAAAGTGTTTTAATGGGTTACAAAACAGCCACGACACCCTGGGTGCGTCGGGATTTTTTTGGCAAAAAAAATGATTGTTGATAAGTTTTTGTAGGAGGAAATAAAAAAAGGTGTGCCGAAATCAGCACACCTTTTATTTGGTTGTGAAAATTGTCGCGAGCTACTGGGCTATGAGCTTGCGCACGGCCTTGAACTCACCGCTTGTTATTTTCACGAAGTAAGTTCCGCGGGCCAATTCGCTTATATCCAAAGTCATCGGGGCGTTCTCGCCGACTTCGGCAAAGGTCTGGCTCTTCACTATCCTACCCTTCATGTCAACCACGTCAACGCTGTAGTCTCCAGCATGGTTCTTCACATAGATGGACACTTCCTTGTCGGCGGGGTTGGGATAGAGTGTCATGCCGTTCTCGTCGTCGGGCGTGTCGATGCCGGCTATTGCGAAGCGGCTTCGCTGTGTCCAGATGCTGTAGAATCCGTTGTTGCAGCGAGCACGTACGAACACGTCGTAGGTGGTGGTCATATTGAGGCCGGTGAGGGTGTACGAGTTGGTGGTGGTTATCACCGTGGTGCCGGTGCCGTCGCCTTCGTAGAATCCGCGCAAGCCGTATTCTACCTCCCACATCCTCTGTTCAGGATCTGTGATGTCCCAAGTAACATTCACCGCAGTTGCGCCTATGGGCATTATGCGAACATTTCTGACAGGTTTACACCAAGCCACAGTGGCAATTATTGTGTCGGACCATCCGCCGTTGAGTCCCGATGTGCAGAGGCTGCGGATCGAGAAGTGGTAGTCAAGGCCGGTTATCATATTGGTCAGACGGCAGGGGTTAGTGTAAACTACTATGATGGTGTCCACACCGCTCACTGGGTCGAAACAATGAATTTCCCAAGCGTTCTGGTTAGAGTCGGAATCCCATTTCAGCACTATGGTTGTATCGGTGATTTGTGATGTAACGATATTGGTCACCGGATTACACGGCAGTGCGTAAGTGGTGATGGTGTCGGAAATCCAGTGCGAGTAGCCTGCAGAGTCGGGACAGATGGTGCGTATTCTCCAGATGTAGCAGGTGCTGTCGGTGAGGCCTGTTACGTGTTTGCTGTTGGCGTTGTTGAGAATCTCCACCGGTGTCCAGATGGTGTCGCCCAAAATGGAGTACTGGAATTCGTAGTTGGCCACCTCGTTCCAAGTGCAGTTCATATCGTTGGTGCCGAACACGGTGTTCAGGTTGGTCGGGTCGGCACAGTTGCCGCCATGGTAGTCTATCACCACATCATCGATATTGAACGTGCAAGCAGCCGAGCCTCCGACTTTGAATCCTAAGAACTTACCAACGCCAGTGTACGACGACAGGTCACAGGTATGGTTGAACCATGTGTTGGGAGTGTTCACTCTCACGGTATCCACTCCGATGAACGACTGTGTGCTCGACGAGTCGGACATCAGACCTACTATGAGATAGTTGGCTGTGGATGTGGAGTATGCTCTCAACGAAACCTCTATTTCATATGAGTTGAACACGTCTATTTTCGGTGTAACGGCAATTGCCTGCGAGCCGGCGGTGGTGTTGAAATACAGTGATGCCGGAGCCGAGCTGAATGTCGAGGCCGAGCAGTTGGGACGTGTGGCGGAGCCAACATAGGTCCAGCAGGTAGGATATGCCACCTGCGATGTGCCGTAAGCATCGAAATTCTCGGCAAACGGGAATGTTGTAAGTCTGCCGCAGCTGGTGTTGAACCTTACGCTGTCGCTATAGTCGCTGGTATCGATGGATGTACACAGACAACGTACACGCACAAGGTACGACATGGAAGGAGTAAGTCCTGTGAGCGAGTAAGTGGTGTCGTTGAGGGCTATGGATGTCCACTGGCTGATACCTGCGGGACGGTACTCAAACAGCCAATGATAAGCGCCTGTAGTAACACGCCACGAAACATCGGCGGAAGTCGGGGTGATGTTGGTTACACGTATACCGTTGGGTTCGGGACAGTCGAGTTTCACCGAAACATTATCCACTGCTGCTGGCGGGTTGTTGCCCTGCGAGTTGGCATCGTTCACCCAAGCGAAGTAGATGCGTATCACGGTGTCGGAGAGTATCGGCAACTGGTGGGTCTCTCTACGGAACGACGAACCGTTGCCGTAGAATCTTCCAACAAATGTGGAGTTGGCCGGCGGTGTGAGAACGCCAGTGGAGTTTCCTTCAACCGAGGAGATGGCACCGAAATAAACTGCAAGATAGTCGCGGTTTGTCTCGCCGTCGCAACGCCAGTCAAACTTCAGATTGTAGTTGTTGCCCGCATTCGAAGGCACATAAATATCTCTGAATGCCCACGAAACTGTCGGGGTGGTGTTGGAGTAGTCGTTCAAGATACCTCCGGTGTTGGAGATATACATACTTCTGTTGCTGTTGTTTCCTACTGCATTGCCCACAATCCACGAGTTGTTGCCGTAGGTCGGGCCTATCAATGTCCATCCGTTGGTCGGGTCAGAGGTGCTTTCAAAATTGCAGTTGTATGGCATTATTGCGGGTATCTGTGCTGTGCGGAATGTGTGCGGTTTGGACCACACGCTGTTTCCGTCAATGCCGCAAAGAGCCTTCACATAAAACTGGTATATGGAGTTAGGCTGCAGGTTGGTTACCGACAAGAATGTGTCGATGGTGGTTGTGTAGTTCACTATAGTTGTATCGGGGTCGAAACCGAACTCACCCCAAGTTACCTCGTAGCCCAAGGTGGTGGAGAGTTTAGTAGCGTCTCTCCATGTCAACAACGATGTTATAGAGTCAATGGCCGCATCGGACAAATCCTTTGGCTTGATACAGGTAGGTGCCCAGCCAATCTCTATGTCGTCCAAGCTGAACATTATATAACTCGACGAAGAGTAAACGGCTTGACAACGGAAGGCCAGACGGGCTCCCGGCACGTGGTGTATTGTGGTGTCTTCCGACAAATCCATAAACACCGTCTGTGCTGTAGTGGTTGCCGGATATTTTTCTATTACAGTGAAGTTGGTATCATTGCCAACCACATAACCGAAATACAACGTTCCGTAGTTGGTGGTGGTGTTGGTGGTGCTCATCTTGTATTTAAACGACACCGTGAGACGCGGCAAGCTGTCGCGGAATTCCGGAAGTACTGCATAGTGGCGGGCACCAACTGTCTGATAGTTGTAGGTTGAAGATGTGGAGCTATAGTTACTTGCGGTGATAAGCAGAGCCTTGGGAACATTGTTTGGCAGATAGGTGGTCGAGGTTCCTCCATACACACGTTCCGTGTAGTCGTTGCGGCGGGCCTGCGAGTATGAACCCGATGAATAGAAATTCCAGCAGTCGGGCAGTTGGGTGTTGGCATCGTATGCGGTGGTGTTTGTGGTGCCGTAGTACGCTTCAAAATCCTCTACATATGGATAAACGCTTATGGGACCGCAACCAGTACGGACTGTAAGTTCGGCATAAGCCGAGTCGCCGCCGCAGAGCGACATCACTCTGATATCGTATGTGGACAAGGCCGACAGATGACGCAGAACGTAGGAAGTGTCTGTAACGGTGTCGGCTACATGCCAAATACTGTCGATTCTCGGCTTGTAAAGCACAACCCACACTGAATCTGTGGAACCGGGAACCCACAGCATGCTGGCCGAGGAGTCGGTGTGCTCCATTAGACGCACATTTGGTGCCACACATGGTGCATTGTTATTGCACGGCGAGATAAACTTGATGCTGTTGCGGTAGCTGTAGAGACCTCCACTCGTCGGTGGCGATGCGGGATTTATATCCGTATTGGAATAGAAGTACATAGCCTTGTTGTTTGCAGAATAACAATAGTAGCTGCAGTTGGTTCCCTGTGAAGTTCCAGAGTTGTCGTCGATGGCCACAACAAGATTGTCAACACCATTGTAGTAGAACGGACGGTCGAAAGTGAAACGTATCCATCCACGGGTTGTGGCATTCAAACTGTCGGTATATACCGGAACGAGGTCTCTGAACGGCACATAGTCGTTTATTGATGTGAACGACGAGCGGGATGTGTGTCCAAGATAGATTGTACAACTGTCTTTAACCGACATCGGGGTGTTGCTGGAGTAATATAATTCTATTGCCTCTATGAACTTGGGACCTCCCATTTCGGCGTTGGTGAACAGCTGCTGGGTGTACGAATATGAATAGTTCATATATAGAGGCATATAATAAGATGTTATGCTGCTCGGAGTCAATTCCACATTTCCACCCACAAGACAAAGTGCAGTGGTAAACGTCGATGTGGCATATTCCGAAGTATCGCCACAAGTACAAACAGCCCTAACCCTGACATCGTAGCTTGTGTTGGCACTGAGGTTGGAGAAGAAGAAATACTCGTTGGAAGTGGTGTCAACCACATTCCAAGCAGCCTGGTTACTGCGTTTAATCTCAACAATAAAATGATGGGTAACGCCATCGCCTATTGTCCCAGTAACCCACGAAGTGAATGCCGAGTTGGATGTTATAGAATTGGTGACCATCTTTGTCGGTTTGGGACAGGCGGGTATAGTGTCTATTGTTATGTTGTCAATATATGTGTATGTGTACTCGTTCTGCACGGCGGCCAAGGCTATGTATCTTCCTGTTCCGGTGTAGTTTTCGAGCGACACAGTGTATGTCTCCCAAACACCATAAGTTCCCCACACCGTGTCTATGCCAACAAAAGTGGTTATATCCGTGGGGTCTGTCATCACGCCTACCGCCGTTTTACAGTTGTACGACGATTGGCTGCGGTACGACTCGAAAGTAACCATCAGCTTGTTTGTAGGTACTCCCATCGGCGGGGTGGTCAACACTGCATATTGCGATGAATTTGTAGAGAAATACATCGCTTGTACACCGCCTCCCTGGTGCGTCACACCATAAACATAAGGATTGTGAACTGTGGTAGAAATATTACTGATACGTCCCCAACAAACTCCTATATTTGAACTTAAAGAATTACCTCGAGGATACGATTCAAATCCTTCTGTGTATGGGAATGTGGTTATATATGCGCAGTCTGTGGAGTCGGTAACTATGCTATACATTGTATCGTTGACACAAATAGCTCCGACACGGAAGTAATATCTTGTTGAGGCTGTAAGATTGTTGAAAGTATAGTTACGCTGGTTTGTAGTGGTAACATATGTCCACGGTCCGTTAGCGGTGGTGCCACGTTCTATAATCCAGCTAGTTTCTGTAAGACCCGGAGCCCACGCTATGTTGATAGTGTTGTCGGTTACTCCTGTTGAGGCCACTGTTGGTGGGGCACAGTTTGCTGCGGTATCGCAATAATACAATGCAATGTTGTTGCGGTAAGCATAGACTGATGGCGGAATAATACCTATCAAACTTCTTGCTTGACCATAACTACCTATCACCGCCGACTTGTATCCCGTTGTGGCATGGGTGGCGAAAGTTGCATTATTGTCGTCCTGCTGCCCGTTGTCCTCCACAGCCACCACAAGATTTCCAGTTCCATCGTAATAGAATGTGGTATCGAGGTTGAACACGTTCCATCCCGGTGTGCAGTTGAGCGAGCCCTCATAAACCTTCGTAAATACCGAATCGTGAATAAATGCGTTATTGGAATTTGCAACAAATGTCGAGTCGTGTGTATTGGCCATATAAATGGTACAGTTGCTTCTGTGTAGCGTCGCCGAAGAACCTGTGTAGTTGAATGCTATTGCCGAGTAAGTGTTGGGGCCGCCCAAATCCACCGAGTCGAAAATCTGTTGTGCATAACTGCCATACATATCAGTTTCCATAGGCAAATTCACTGTCGAGGTATTACCATTGCCTATATATAATGGCACAGTCATACACATAGGTGTGGTTACGGTGTCGTAAATGGCATAACTTGTGTCGTTGCCTGCACAAACTGGAGTTATACTAATATAATATGTCTCACCGCCCGTAAGATTGTTAAAAACCTTGTATGGACTGTGTGTGGTGTCGGTAACCCAGTTGGGGAGCGAAGCCGGAGAATAGGACACAATATAATACTCAGGCGTTCCGTTGCTTCCTGGCTGCCAAGTAGATATGGCAGAATATGGCGAGTTGCTCTGTGTCTGCACATTGGTGGCACGAGAGCAGGTGGCATAATAGTCTATCACTATATCGTCAATCTGAGGATAGGAATAGTTCGACCCGTATGTGCATGCAAACAAGCCTATATAGCGGCCGCTACCATTGTACTTGTCCAAAGGAATTGTAAAATGATAAGATCCATATGTCGGACCTGTCTCTGCTGTGTCTATAGGCTCAAAAGTGCTGTAATCGTCGGGGTCGGTAAGAGCTCCTACTACAACATCGTGGGCATAACTGGTGTTGGATTTATACAATGAGAACGACACCTGCAACCTATTCAATGGCTCGGGCGATTTTGGCGTTACCACTCCTGTATGGGATGTACCATAGTTGTACAAATACAGATAGTTTGGCGACGAGAATTGGCTACCCGAATTCACATACGGATAACCCGTGCTATAATTGGAGTTCTTTGTCCAGCAAGTAGACAGTGGCGAATTTGATCCTGTGGAGAGCCTGTCGAAATTCTCAACACAAGGGAAGGACATAAGTCCGCAGTCGGTGGTTACAGTAACCATAGCATAGATTGTGTCGTTTGGCACAATGGCACCCACACGTAAAAAATATTGCGTATTGGACTGCAATCTTGTAAAACGGTGCGAACGTCTGGTCAAGGTGCCTGCTGATGTCCAGTTCGCCATGTTAGTAGAATATTCAACAATCCAGCTGCTTTCGGTACCCACTGGTGCCCATGCCAGTTCTATTGCGTTGTGAGTTACATCCATAACTGCGATAACAGGGGCGGGACGCACCGGCATTGTGGAGTTGCACATAGTGAACCTCACATTGTTTCTGTATGAATAAAGAGAACTATATGCTCCCGCCGAGGTAGGATTGCTGGGGTTGGGGTTGTACGAGTCGTGATAGAAATATATACATTTGTTCGACGCACTATGGGTGTTGAATGTGTATGTTGAGCTATTGTAGCTTCCGCTGTTGTCATCCACAGCTAACACAAGGTTGTCGCGTCCGTTGTAGTTGAAAGGAGTACTAAATGTGAAAGTGTTCCAGCCCTGAGAACAGTTGAGTGTTCCTGAATACACCTGTGTAAGATTGGCCAGAGGCACATAGTTGGCCGTGCCCGAAAACGTAGCTTGGGATGTGTGTCCCAAATATATCACGCAGTTGGTTTTGTATGTCATCGGCGATGAGTAGGCGTATTGGAACGATATGGCCGTTATTGTTTGTGCCGTGCCCCCCAATTCGGCGGCTGTGAATATTTGCTGCGAATAGGTATAGCAATATAGATTGTTTACCGGTATATTATATGTTGTGGTTGTTCCGCTACCCACCGTAACATCGCCGGAACCGAGACAGTTGTTGGTGCGGAAATTTGCAGTTGCCCACGTACTTGAGCTACCCGAACAATTGCTTCTCACACGCACCTGATAGGCAGTGTTTGTAGTAAGTCCCGACAAATAATAATAGTGGGTTGTTACGCCCAAAACTGCTGTATCCCAAGTGGAAGCCGAGGTAGTTTTGTATTCCACGTCGAAATTGCCGGCATTGGGGCATGTCCACGTTATCAGCGCGGTATTTCCTGCAACGTTGGATGCGGCTACCTGTGTGGGAGTTGGGCATTGTGCCATTACAAAACACGGCAACATAGCCATCAAAAACAATACTTTCGTCAGATATCTTTTCATAACAGTTATTATTTTCTCTTGTTGTTTTCTCTATTATTCAGCATTTTACACAGCAATTTAGTGTATCTAACAATACACTAAATGCGAACTGCAAAGATACTTTTTTTTTTCGAGATTTGCAAATTTTTCCAACAAACCTTTGTAAAAATCCTTCTTTGCCTGCGTAAAAATCATTTAAATAGACACTCCGCACACGTTTTTTGCTTCATTGCAAAACAATATTTGAGGAAATTAAAAGTGGAAAACCTTACTTGCCCTTACCCTTGTGTGGCGAAGAGGCGTTTGTAGGTTTTTTCGGCGGCCAGCTGCTCGGAGGCTTTTATGGAATAGTCCACTGCCGACTCGTGGGGTTCGCCGTCGATAAGCACGCGGCTCTCGTACTGCTTGCAGTATCCGCAGTCTATCACATTCACCACCTCGAACGACACTTTGCGGTGGTTATGCTGCCCCCAGTCGATGAGCTTGCTCTTGAAATTCCAGTCGGTGGCGGCCATGGTGTCGATGTCCATATACACGCTGATGATGCGGTTGGTAAGCACTTTCTGGGTGAAGATGTAGCCTCGTTCGAGGTAGATAGCACCTATCAGTGCCTCGAAGGCGTCGCCGTTGATGAACTTGAATTGCGACTGCTGTCCTTTGAAAGTCAAAAGCTCGGAGAGTCCTATTTTTTTCGCCACTTTGTTGAGGTTGCTGCGGCTCACTATCTTGGAACGCATCTCGGTGAGGAAGCCCTCCTCCTTGTGGGGGTATTTGTGGAACAGGTAGTCGGCCACAATGGAGCTGAGCACGGCGTCACCGAGGTACTCCAGCCGCTCATTGTTAACCTTGGCGCCGGTGGCCAGCGACTTGGAGTTGGAGCGATGGCGGAAAGCCAGCTCGTACAATTCCCTATTCTTGGGTTTGAAACCCAACACGTTTTTAAAAAAGTTGCTGAAATGGTCGTCGTCCCTGTTTTTTCTGTTGAAAAGAAACACAGTCTGTCTTTTTTATTTCACGAACTTGCCGAAAGCGATGCTCACGTTGTGTCCTCCGAAACCGAAGGTGTTGCTCAGGGCGTAGTTCACCTCGCGTTTGCGTGCCTTGCCGAAAGTGAAGTCGAGGTCGGGGATGGCGGGGTCGTCGGTGAAATGGTTGATAGTTGGCGGGACGATGTTGTTTTTTATAGCCAGCACAGTGGCTATGGCCTCCACAGCACCGGCGGCGCCGAGCAGGTGGCCGGTCATGGATTTTGTGGAGTTGATGCTGATGTTTTGGGCGTGTTTCTGGAACAGTGCCTCGATGGCCTTGGGTTCCGATATGTCGCCCAGCGGCGTGGAGGTGCCGTGAGTGTTTATATGGCTGATGTCGGACAGTTGTAGTCCGGCCTCTTCGATGGCCTGTTTCATAGCCGTTCTCGCTCCGAGCCCTTCGGGGTGCGGTGCGGTGATATGGTACGCGTCGGCGGTGAGTCCGCAGCCCAGGACCTCAGCATAGATCTTGGCTCCGCGTGCCATGGCGTGTTCGTATTCTTCGAGAATGAGTGCTCCCGCTCCCTCGCCCATCACAAAGCCGTCGCGGTCCTTGTCGAAAGGACGTGAGGCTGTCTCCGGCGAGTCGTTGCGGGTGGAGAGTGCCTGCATGGCGTTGAAGCCGCCTATGCCGCAGAGCGATACTGCCGCCTCGGAGCCGCCCACCACAAAGGCCGAAGCCTTGTTCAAGCGTATGAGGTTGAACGCATCGGCGATGGCATTGGCCGACGAGGCGCATGCCGACACCGTGCCGTAGTTGGGACCTCTAAGTCCGTGGCGTATGGAGATGCATCCGGCGCAGATGTCGGATATCATCTGTATGCAGAAAAACGGGCTGAAGCGCGGTGTGCCGCCCCTCTGGCCATAGTCGAAACATCCGGCCTCGAACGAGCTGATTCCTCCTATGCCCGACGCCCATATAACACCTATTCTCTCTTTGTCCTCGGCGCTCATGTCCAAGCCCGAGTCTCTAATTGCCTCTTCGGAAGCTGCCACTCCGTATTGTGTGTACAAATCATATTTATGGCTCTCCTTCTTGTCCATAAACGACAAAATGTCGAACCCTTTCACCTCGCAGGCGAAACGTGTCTTGAGCAGCGTCGCATCGAAATGCGTTATAAAATTAGCACCACTTACTCCGGTTAACAATGCATTCCAATATTCGGGCACTGTGTTACCAATCGGAGTAAGTGATCCTAATCCAGTAACAACTACTCGCTTAAGATTCATACAAATCTGAAAGTGGGGAGTGTACTTACTTTGCTATGTTTTCTTCGATAAAGGCGATAGCGTCGCCAACAGTTGAGATTTTTTCTGCAGCTTCGTCCGGAATCTGGATGCCAAATTCTTTCTCAAGCTCCATAATCAATTCTACTGTATCCAGTGAGTCAGCTCCTAAATCATTAGAGAAGCTTGCTTCGGGAGTTACTTCGCTTTCGTCAACTCCAAGCTTATCAACGATGATAGCTTTTACTTTTTCTGTAATTTCAGACATGTTTATAAAGTTTTTGAATTAAACAAGGTGCAAAGTAACGAATAAAATTCCAATTTTCAATCATTTTTCGCTTTTTTTTTTGAGCATCGGAACGTAATTGTTATGAAAATCAAAATGATAACTTGTTGCGTTTTTAGAATTTTTTAGAATTGAAAAATGATATTTTTAATTTATTGTATTTCAACGACATATCTTAAAAAAATTTTCCAATACCCTGATTTTTAACATTTTGATTTTTTTGTGTTTTTTTCCGTTTTTTTGTCCGAAATTTGTTATTTTTGCATCGCTTTTGACGAAAAAAAATGCATTTTTTGGTCATTTTGGCAATAATTCGTTGAAATTCAGATAAATACATATAAAAATAAGCACTTGCAGAAATTAGTAAAACACTCAATATCAAGAAATTAAAATAAAAACATATTATGAACAAACCAACACGAATTGCTATCTTCGGCTCGGGAAACGGCACCAACGCGCAGCGCATAACCGAATATTTTGCCGACAAACCGGAAGTGGAGGTGAACACCATCGTTACCAACAAAAAGGACGCCTACATTGTGCAACGCGCCAAGAACCTCGGCGTGGACTGCGTTTATTTTTCGCGGCACGACTTTTTCGAGACCGACAACGTGCTCAACTATCTGAAAGAGCGCAATATCGACTACGTTATCCTAGCCGGATTCCTGTGGCTTGTGCCGCAAAACCTGCTGTCGGCTTTCCCAAAAAGGATTATCAACATACACCCCGCCCTACTGCCTAACTACGGCGGTAAAGGGATGTACGGCGAGCGTGTGCATGAGGCCGTCATCGCCAACCACGAGAGCAAAAGCGGCATCACCATACATTTTGTCGACGAGCATTACGACCGCGGCACAACCATCTTCCAGGCCACCTGCGACGTAACCCCCGACGACACCCCCGACACCCTTGCGCAGAAAATCCACAAGCTGGAGCACGCGCATTTCCCCGTGGTAATAGAAAAAGTTGTTTTGGGACAGATGTAATAAAAACGCCGTTTCTGCGTTATATCTTTTTCTACACCAAACTACAGACTGATGCGTATTGCGGTAAACACACGTTTGCTTTTGAAAGGCCGGCTCGACGGTATCGGATGGTTCACATTCGAGACGCTGCGCCGTATCGTGGTGGCACACCCCGAGCACGAGTTCCTTTTTCTGTTCGACAGGGAACCGGCACCCGAGTTCCTCTTTGCCGACAACGTGCGGCCTGTGGTGCTTTTCCCGCCGACGCGACACCCTATATTATGGTACCTCTTTTTCGAGTTCAGCGTACCGCGCGCCATACGCAAGTACAAGGCCGACCTGCTGCTCTCGCCCGACGGATGGATTCCGCTGAAATGCAAAGTGCCCACGCTCAACGTGATACACGACCTCAACTTCGAGCATTGCGACGATTTCCTCAACGGCTCGCACCAGCGTTATTTCAAGAAATATTTTCCGAAATACGCCCGCAACGCCACACGGCTTGCCACAGTGTCGGAGTTCTCGAAAAACGACATCGCCACGACCTACGGAGTGCCTGCGGACAACATAGACGTGGTTTACGACGGCTACCACAGCCATTACCACCCCTACCCCGACAACGTGAAAACCGAAATCCGCAACCGCTACACCGACGGCAAGCCTTACTTTATCTTTGTCGGCACGATACTGAAACGCAAGAACTTGGACACCCTGTTCGCCGCTTTCGACATTTTCAAGGAAACGGACACCACCGATGCCAAACTGCTTGTGGTGGGCAGCCGCAAATGGTGGAAAGGCGACATCGAGAACGCCTACCTAGCCATGCGCCACAAAAACGATGTGGTCTTTGCCGGACGGGTGGAGGCCGACGAGCTGGGCAAAATGATGTCGGCGGCAACAGCACTGGCCTACGTGTCGTATTTCGAAGGCTTCGGCATCCCCATTCTTGAGGCTTTCCGCGCCGAAACGCCCGTCGTCACATCCAACGTAACCTCGATGCCCGAAGTGGCCGGCGACGCCGCACTGCTTGTGAATCCCTACAAGGCCGACGAAATTGCCGACGCACTACGCACCCTCGCCACCGACGGCGACCTGCGGCAATCGCTTGTGGAGAAAGGCCTCGCACAAAGCCAGAAATTCAGCTGGGACAAGACCGCAGACCTTCTGTGGCAGAGTATCACCAAAATAATGCCCAAAAAATGAGAGTCGCGCGGGTACATATTATTATAATAGTATTGGCAACGACCTTTTTCCAGCCATGCGCTGTTTTCGCCCAGTCCGAAACGGGACGCAACCTGATAAGCAACCCCAGTTTCGAGAAATACCGTCGCTGTCCCGACAAGATAAACCCCGTGGGAGTGCTGAAGATAGTGAACGCATGGTTCCAGCCCACCAGCGGCTCCGCCGACTACTACAACTTGTGCGGAAGCGTGGAGTGTTTTGTGCCGAACAACAAATTGGGCGTGCAGCAGCCCCGCACCGGCGACGGCTACTGCGGCATCTACTGCTCCAAGGACAACTACCGCGAATACCTGCAAACCCAGCTCGAGCGTCCGCTCAAGGCGGGACACCGTTACCGTCTGTCGTTTTTTGTGAGCCTTTCGGAATACTCCACCGGCGGAGTGGCAACCATCGGCGGACTGTTTAGCAGGGAGCGGCTGAGCGACACCACCCGTGCCATACTTATGAAAAAGATAGTGCGTCCTATTACCTCGCGCATCTCGCAGACCACCTCGGTATATTACCAGCCGCAGGTGATGAACAGCGCAGAGCGTCCACTGATGGACACGCAGGGATGGATGGAGATTGCGGGCGAGTTCGTGGCCGAAGGGGGTGAGACATTCCTAACCATAGGCAATTTCCTCTCCGCAGCCAACTCGGGATATACCGACGACACCCTGCTGCTTACCTACCTGCTGCCCGGCTCGTACTATTATATCGACGACGTGAGGCTGTACTGCCTCGACTGCGACGACGACGATTACGACGACGAACCCCTTGCACAAAACGACACCACCTACAAAGTGGGCGCCACCTTTGTGCTGAACAACATTTTTTTCGACACCGACAAAAGCACCCTCCTGCAGCAGTCGTACCAAGAGCTACAATATCTTATTGCCGTGCTTGAATCGCATCCCAAGATGAAAATCGAGATTTCGGGGCACACCGACAGCCAAGGCTCCGACCTGCACAACCAGCAGCTGAGCGAGAACCGCGCCAAAGAGGTGGTGGCGTACCTTATGGAGAACGGCATAGAGGAAAAACGACTAAAGTTCAAAGGCTATGGCAAAACCATGCCCATTGCCACCAACGCAACAGAGGAAGGACGTCAAAAAAACCGCAGAGTGGAGTTCAAAATACTGGACTTGTAGAGAAAACCGACGTTTTTCGGCGTTTACAACCAATTGATTTAGGGTAATTTACCGATATTTTGACATTTTTTTTGTCTGTTCGGAAAAAAAATCGTACTTTTGCACCCGCAAAACGAAAGAGTTTATTCGGTCTGTTAGCTCAGTTGGTTCAGAGCGCTTCCTTCACACGGAAGAGGTCGAGAGTTCGAATCTCCCACAGACCACAATTTAGCCCCTGAAAAGGGGCTTTTTTATTGGCCTAAATTATTGAAAATCAAAGACGCTTTATTAGTTTTGGAGATGTGGTATTTTGGGCTTTTTTTACCTTGTTTTTCCCTATTTTAAGGTTTTTCTCGAGTCATCGTTGCATTCAACAAAGTGTCGGACGTAATATTGATGTTCTTCATCGTTTCCTTTTTGTATCCCTGGCGTTTGAAAACAAAACGGTAGTGTCCAGCGGGCAGTTCGCAGTAAAAGATATTATCATGGAAAAGGGCGGTATTTGTTTTTGCCACGCATTGTGTGGAGAACTTATTGTAAACCTTCACCTCTACCGAGTCGAGGCGGTTGCGGATGTTTCCGAACGTTTCTTCATAAACACTTTCACAAACTTCGCCGTAAACGGAAAAGGTGTTGTTTGTTTTGAACAAGTGGTACATAAAGTTGTGTAAGGAGTCTGTAGTGGGGTCTTCGCAAGTGTAGTGGCTGTGGTAGTGTCCGTTGTGTGCGTATTCACAAAAATATCGGTTGCCGTCGATAACCTGCCCTTCATTCACCCATTCAAGGGAGTCGATTTTTTCAATAAGGTTTAGAAGAATTTCCCATTTGCCTTGCAACAGACGGATAGTGCGGTGTTCGGAAATAATTGTGCTACATGTATATGAAGAAAACACACGGTTGTATTTCTGGTATCCTTCTTTAAGTGACACGTATGGTTTGCCCTTGTCCATACCCACATTATATATGGAAAATCTTGTGGTGGGCAAGTGATATATTGTCATTCGGAACAAAGAGATCTGCGGATTTTTCTTGCCTTTTTTCCAAATGCTTGGCTCGTTTGTTTTCTCGAAAAATGTTGTGTAAGTCTTGCTGTGCGACAGAGCCCATTCGGCTTTAGTAAGCAGGTGTTGCGTGTAGTTGCTTTGCCATCCTATGCCAAGGTCGGCGGAGGTGCCGCTTTGCAGAGGTACATAAAAATCGGAGGTGTCGGGATGCGTAATCGAAGGGTCGTGCGGTATGCCCAAGTAATGTTCGAGCTGGCAGATAGGGTAATACATGAATTGGTTTTCTTTTTTGTTGTAGAGGGTTTTCAAAAGCACCAATGCACTGTCGGCACTATTTTGGAAAGTGGGAGTGTGTACCCACAAATAAGATTCCTCATAAAAGTATGGATTGTACTCACCACCGTTTGCGTAGAGAAAATCTTGATAATATAGCCTCGCCCTTTCCATCGTGGTTTCAGCGTTCTTCATTTTGTAGAGGATATACTCATGGAATAGTGAGTCGCGTTGTCCTTGAGCTTTTGCCGAAAAACCGACCGACAGGAATACAGCAAAAAACGTCAAAATCAAGGCATGCCTGCGGCAATGATTTGAGATGTGGCTGCTATTTTTCATAGTGAGTTTTGTTTTTTATGTAGCTGCAAAGTTACGATTTTTTTTTAAAATGATGTAAGTTTTGAAAAAAACCAAAGAAAAAAATACCAAAAATCGAAAAAAAACATAATCTCCCTCGCGGTGCCTGAGCTCGTCGAAGGCCCGCCCCAATTACTCATTACTAATTACTAACTAATCTCAGTCCTATTATCGAGGCTACAAGGGTAAAGATAAAGAAAATCCGCCAGAAGGTGGCGGGCTCGTGGAACACCAGTATGCCGAGCAACACCGTGCCCACGGCTCCTATACCCGTCCACACGGGGTATGCGGTGCCTACGGGTATGGCCTGCGCGCCTTGCGTGGCACGTGCCAAAAGGTACATGCTGAGCAGCGATACCACTCCGAATCCCACGTACCACCACACCTGCTCCCAGCCAGAAGCCAGCTTTGCCTTGCCCAGACAAAAGGTGAAGCCGCACTCGCAGAAACCCGCTATTATCAGTATTATCCAGTTCATAACATTCGGTTTTTTAGAACGACCAAATCAGCAGTCCGCCGCAGATGATAACGCCCGTAACAAGCAGATCTATAATGCAGTAGCCCATAATATCCTTGGCGTTGAGTTTGGCAATGGCCAGTGCGGGGATAGCCCAGAAGGGTTGTATAAGGTTGGTCCACGCGTCGCCCCATGCTATGGCCGTGCCGGTGAGTCCTGGGTCCACACCGAGGTCGGCACCGGCGGCGAACATAATGGGTGCCTGAATGGCCCAGTGTCCTCCGCCCGACGGCACGAACATATTAAGCACCGCGGCACACAGGAAGGTGAGCAGCGGATAGGTGTGCGGGTTGGAGATGGAGATACAGGCGTTGCTGATAACGGTGCCCAGGCAGATGCCCGACTCGCCCACGCCGGTGATGATACCCATAATGCCGGCGTAGAAAGGAAACTGCAGCAGTATTCCCGCCGCACCTTTCGAGGCGTTGCCGAAAGCCTTGACGTAGGCCATGGGTGTTTTGTGAAGTATTATCCCCACAAACAGGAACAGCATTATCACCGAGTTGAGGTCGAGTGTGCCGCCACGCACAAACAGGTGAATGACGAGATAGGTAAGTCCCAGCGCGGCAACCAGATAGCTGAGCACGGGACTGTGTTCCAGCTTTTCGGCAGGGGTGTCGGTGGCGGGTTTGACGTAAGGCTCGTCTTCGGCAAGGAGCTGCGGATCGACGCTCACCACGTTGTCGCCTTTGGGATGCATCAGGGTGTTGACCACCGTAAGGTCGATGATTACCAGCACCACCATTACGAGGTTGTGCGGGTCGAGGATGGTGTTTGAGATAGGCACGGGCTCGGTGAGGATGCCGTTGGTGGCCTCCTTGAGTGCTGTGCCGGGTGTTGCCATGGTGAGGGGTATGGAGCCCGAAAGTCCGGCGTGCCACACCACGAAACCGCTGTAGGCCGAGGCTATCAGCAGACGGTAGTCCACCCCGCGCATGGCACGGGCGATGTCCTTGGCAAAGATGACACCCACGATAAGTCCGAAGCCCCAGTTTATCCAGCATGCCACGGCCGAGATACCCGTAACAAGGGCGATGGCCCCTGCGGGAGTCTTGGGCAGCGAGGCAAGGAAACGGATGCCTTTCTTCACCACGGGAGCCGCAGCCAACGTGGAGCCGCACACCAGCACCAAGGCCATCTGCATGGCAAAGGCCAGCAGCGACCACACGCCGCCTCCCCAGTGCTCGATGACCTCGACGGGAGTCTGATGACATATCGGCATGGCCAGGGCTATGGCCAGAATGGTGAGTATTACGGCAAAAATGAAAGGCTCGGGCAGATAGCGCTGAACCACCTTGACACAGAATTTTATCAGTCGTTGGAACATATTTTTTCTCGTTTTTTCGGACTGCAAAGGTACGAATTTTTTTTAATTCGGAGAGCGGAACTCGGAGTTCGGAACGAGATAGGTCTAAGATCTAAGGTCAAAAGTCTAAGGTCAATGAACAATTCGTAGCTTTCGCCGAAGGCGAAACAAAATTTACAAGATTTACATAATTTCGCTTGCCGTAGGCAAGCAGGAGAAACATAAAAAGATTTATTGAGTAATTAGTTCGCAGTTTTGAGTTAGTGCGGCACTTCGACAGGCTCAGTGACCGCAAAGCTTACTAGGTGGCTGAGCTTGTCGAAGCCACATCTGAATATCCGAAAATCTGAAAATCGTTTAATCCATCAACAAGCTGTGTAAATTCATTTTTTTTGTGTAAATTTGCAATGTGGCTTCGGGAAAGACTCTGTCTCTGAAACTACCACATAACCATCTTTAAATCAAATAGATAACACGAAACAGATATTGTAAGAAAAATGAAAAAAATCATAACATTGGCCTGCACGGCACTGCTTTTTATCACCTGTTGCAAAAGCACCAAAAACACCGCCTCGAGCGGAGAGAGTCTCGACGTGAACACCGTTTGGAGACTTAAAACACTGAAAACCAAAATTATGGCTTACGGCGAGAACGACCGTATCGTTACAATTAAATTCAATCCCGAAGCGGGACAGGTGAACGGTTGCTCGGGCTGCAACACCTATTTCGGCGGTTACAGCGAGCCACAGAAAGGCAAGCTGGCTTTCGAATCCGTTGGTGCCACCAAGATGGCCTGCCCGCAGCCGATGATGGAGATAGAACGTTCGTATCTCTCCACCCTCCGCAAGGTGAACGGCTACCAAATCACCGACGGCATACTGCAGCTGCTTCAGGACGAGAACGTGGTGCTCACTTTCGAAAAACTGGAAACCACGGAGCAGTAGCACCTCCTTTTTTGGCTTTATAACATTTTATGGACGAGCGAGTTACATACTTTGCAGATGTAGTGTTGCCGCTGCATCTACCACAATACTACACCTACCGTGTGCCGTTGGAATACAACGACGGCATAATGGTGGGACAGCGCGTTGTGGTGCAGTTCGGCGGCTCCAAAGTGTATAGCGCCGTGGTCCGTAAAGTGCACCAACAGGCTCCCGAATACGCCAACGTGAAATACATTCTCGGCATCCTCGACCCACAGCCCGTCGTTACCGAGCTACAGCTGGAATTCTGGGAGTGGATAGCACAATATTATATGTGTTGCGTGGGCGATGTGATGGCAGTGGCGCTGCCTTCGGCCTACCGTCTTCAGAGTGAGTCGTTTATCGAGGTGCACCCCGATTTTTCGGGCGAGATAAGCAACCTCTCGGCCAACGAGATGAAGGTTCTCGAACTACTTTCGACCAATGGCTCCGCCAAAGTGTCTGACATTACCAAAGCATTGAATTTCAAAAAGATACTGCCACTCCTCAAGACGATGATCGAGAAAAAAATCATCATTATGGACGAGGAGCTGAAACAACGCTACACCCCGAAAACAGAGACTTACCTCAAACTCAGTCCCGAATACCTCGACCACGACAAAGGGCGCGAGCTCTTCGACAGCCTCGAGGGCAAAGCCTCGTCGCACAAACAGCTGGAGGTGATGCTGAAATTCATGCAGCAGACCGACTTCGGCAAACAGCCCATCCGCAAAAGCATCTTCACCCGCGACAAAGAGCTCTCCGCCTCGGCGCTGAAAACCCTCATCAAAAACGGGGTGATTACAGCCTACGACCAGCAGGAGAGCCGCCTTATCGACGTGGACAAGACGCAGAGCGTGAGCAACATAAAACTGTCGGAACAGCAGCAGAACGCTTTCGACAAGATAGACATAAACAATCCCGAAGCTCCGCAAATAACTCTTATACACGGAGTTACCTCGAGCGGAAAGACAGAGCTCTACATCAAGCTGATAAACGAAGTGATAAAACAGGGCCGGCAGGTGCTGTACCTGTTGCCCGAAATAGCCCTTACCGCACAGATTATCAACAGGCTGCGCAAGTATTTCGGTACCAAGGTTGGCGTTTACCACTCCAAATTCTCGCCCAACGAGCGCGCCGAGGTGTGGACCAAAACCCTCTGTCCGGAAAACGGCGGCTATCAGGTGCTTATAGGTGCCCGCTCGGCTATGTTTTTGCCGTTCAACGACTTGGGACTTGTGATAGTGGACGAGGAGCACGACTCATCCTACAAACAATACGAGCCGGCACCGCGCTACAACGCCCGCGACGCCTCCATCTACCTCGCCCACAAATGTGGCGCCAAGGTGGTGCTGGGCACCGCCACCCCTTCGGTGGAGACTTATTTCAACGCCAAGTCGGGTAAATACGCCCTTGTGGAGATGGACAAACGCTACGGCGAGGTGCTGATGCCCGAAATACGTATCGCCGACATGCGGCAGAACGACAGAAAAGGCAGCGTGCGGTCGTTTTTCTCCAAAATGCTGCTCGACGCCATCGGCGAAGCACTGCAGAACAACGAGCAGGTGATATTGTTCCAGAACCGCCGCGGTTTCTCGCTACGACTCGAATGTCCCACCTGCGGGTGGATCCCTAGCTGCTCGCATTGCGACGTGTCGCTGGTGTACCACAAGCAGACCAACAGCCTGCGGTGCCACTACTGCGGTTACTCCATACCCGTGCCGGCCGAATGTCCGCAATGCCACAACACATACCTGAAAATGAGAGGCTTCGGCACCGAAAAGATTGAGGACGAACTCTCCATAATATTCCCCGACGCCCGTATCGACCGTCTCGACCTCGACTCCGTTTCCAGCGGAAAAAGCAAGTACGTGGACATCATCAACCGTTTCGAGGACCGCAATATCGACATACTTGTCGGCACACAGATGATTACCAAGGGCCTCGATTTCGACAACGTGAGCGTGGTGGGCATAATGAGCGCCGACAATATGATTTCGTTCCCTGATTTCAGAGCTTTCGAACGCAGTTTTCAGCAGATGACGCAGGTGAGCGGGCGCGCGGGACGGCACAACAAACAGGGATTGGTGATAATTCAGACCTACAACCCCACACATCAGGTGATAGACTACGTGGTGCGAAACGACTATAAGGCATTGTATAACAACCAGATAAACGAGCGGCGCATCTTTGGATACCCGCCCTACAGCAAGCTTATCTACCTAACACTGAAGCATATCGACGCCGAAGTGCTCGACAAAGCCGCCGCGGAGCTGTCGTTCGCCTTGCGGCAGGTTTTCGCACAACGTGTGGTGGGACCCGAATATCCAATGGTGTCGCGAGTGCGCAATATGTTCATAAAAAACATTATGATACGTCTCGAAAAAGGATTCCCCCTCGGCGAGGCAAAACGTAAAATCAACGACATTGCAGGACAGATGCTGACCAAAAAAGAATACAGCCGCCTGCGTTTCATCCCTGACGTGGATCCGATGTAATTAGTGGTAAGTTGTCAGTTTGCAGTGTGCAGTGTGGGGTTTTGAGTTAAGAGCCGCAAGGCATTGCGGCTCTTTTTTTGCGGAAATCAGTGAACTGTGAACTGGAATGGTCGCAGGTCGTTAGTCATTAGTCCTTTGACTTTAGACCTTTGACCAAACTCGTTCCGCTCTCCGAATTCCGAGTTCCGAACTAATTGTTCATTGTCAATTGTTCATTGTTAATTTTCTAACTGCCCCCTAAATACTAAATCCTGCCCCCTAATTCCCAAAAAAATCGTATCTTTGCATTTCCAACCAAAAACAAAAAATTATGGCCGACGACAAAAAAATAATCTTCTCGATGGTAGGTGTGGGCAAGCTGTATCCGCCTCAAAAACAGGTGCTTAAAAACATCTATCTCTCCTTTTTCTACGGTGCCAAGATAGGCATCATCGGTTTGAACGGCTCCGGAAAATCGTCCCTGCTCAAGATAATAGCTGGGGTGGACAAGAGCTATCAGGGACAGGTGGTGTTCGCCCCGGGCTACTCGGTGGGCTATTTGGAACAGGAGCCCCAGCTCGACGACAACAAAACCGTGAAAGAGGTGGTGCAGGAGGCGGTGCAGGAAACCGTGGACCTGCTCAAGGAATACGAGGAGATAAACCTCAAGTTTGCCGAGCCTATGAGCGACGACGAGATGACCAAACTCATCGAGCGTCAGGGCGAAGTTACGGAGCTGCTCGACCAGCACGACGCATGGGAGCTCGACAGCCGTCTGGAACGCGCCATGGACGCCCTGCGCTGTCCCGAAGAGGACGCCCTTGTGCGCAACCTCTCCGGAGGCGAACGCCGACGCGTGGCTCTGTGCCGTCTGCTGCTGCAGGAACCCGACATACTGCTCCTCGATGAGCCCACCAACCACCTCGACGCCGAAAGCATAGACTGGCTGGAACAGCATCTACGTCAGTACAAAGGCACCGTCATTGCCGTAACCCACGACCGCTATTTCCTTGACAATGTGGCGGGCTGGATTCTCGAACTCGACCGTGGCGAAGGTATCCCTTGGCAGGGCAACTACTCGTCGTGGCTCGACCAAAAAACCAAACGTCTGGCCATGGAGGAGAAACAGGAGAGCAAACGTCGCAAGACCCTGGAACGCGAACTGGAATGGGTGCGCATGGCTCCTAAGGCACGTCACGCCAAAGGCAAAGCCCGTTTGGCCGCCTACGAGCGTATGATGAGCGAAGATACCAAAGAGAAAGAGGCCAACCTCGAAATATTTATCCCCAACGGTCCGCGACTGGGCAACAAGGTGCTCGAAGTGGAGGGCGTTTCCAAAGCCTACGGCGACAAGCTGCTGTACGAAAACCTCACTTTCAACCTGCCTCCCGCCGGCATCGTGGGCGTTATCGGTCCCAACGGATGCGGAAAAACGACGCTGTTCCGCCTTATCATGGGACTGGAGAAACCCGACACCGGAACGTTTACCGTGGGCGAGACGGTGAAGATTGGATATGTGGACCAGCAGCACGTCAATATCGACCCCGAAAAGAGCGTGTGGGAGGTGGTGAGCGAAGGTAACGAGCAGCTACAGATTGGCGGACGCCTCGTGAACTCGCGCGCCTACCTTTCGAAATTCAACTTCGGCGGCACCGACCAGCAGAAGAAAGCCGGAGTGCTGTCGGGCGGCGAGCGCAACCGTCTGCATCTGGCACTCACGCTGAAAAGCGAGGCCAATGTGCTGCTCCTCGACGAGCCTACCAACGACATCGACGTGAACACCCTGCGCGCCTTGGAGGAAGGTCTTGAGAATTTCGCCGGATGCGCCGTTGTCATCAGCCACGACCGCTGGTTCCTCGACCGCATCTGCACACATATCCTCGCTTTCGAAGGCAACTCGCAGGTTTATTTCTTCGAAGGCACCTACAGCGAGTACGAGGAAAACCGCCGCAAACGTCTGGGCGACGACACCCCGCACCGCATACGCTACAAAAAACTGGTGAAATAATGAAACGCCTGACATTTTTCCTGCTATCGCTTGTTGCAACGACACTGCTTTCGGCGCAAAGCCTCGACTCTGTAAGAATAAAAGCTTTTGTGGAGTCGAATATCGGCGCTTTTCCAAAAAGCACTTTGCAGGACATATACAAAAGTTTTTATCAGGCGGTGTACGGACCGGAGCACCTTGTTACCGATTCCGCCAAGGTCATAGCCTATATCGAAGAAGAACTGAAACAGGATTTCGACAACAAATTCCCCACGGTGCAGTATCTTGGCATTTCGGACAAATTTGTCAGGGTAAACCTCGACATAATAGGGGCCGAAGAAACACGCATTTCCACAGAAATGCTTGCCGACTGTTTTATGCGGTCGTCGCAAACAAAGGGCGACATGCCTATCGAGGAATTTCGCTCGCAGTGGAGGCTGGTGGTGGATTATATCATAAGCAGCGACATACAGCTCGACAATTTCAGTCAGGACTCGCTTTATATCGAAAGCATCCTTGCCCAAGGCCAATACGTGTGGGTGCACTCGCCGCAATTCAAGGCCGAATACAAGCCGCACTACCGCGTTGTTACAAAAGAAAATTTCGAACAAGTGATATTTCCAGAGCTCCGTGCCTTTTCGATAGTAAGGCCCAAAACCACGCCTTTTTCGACCGATAATCCGAAGTAGTAGTTGGTTATGATGAAAGCGATATCGTTGTGCCGCAGGCTGCACTTGCGGTAAAGAAAGAGGACTAAAGCGGTACGTTACGCTCCGCAAGCGGGATGCGCTATGCCGAACAGCTCTTTAGAAGCACGAAATATATGGTTTCCAATTATTCGTATTATCTGTAATCATGATTACAAGATAATACACAAAATCTATCCGATAAATCGGTGTAATCTGTGGTTAAAAAAACAGAAACTTCTTATAAAAACCGACTAATTGCCGGTAAATCAATACATTTCGTATATACTGTCGTCGACATCGTAGCCTTCGCTAATCAGATAGGCTATCAGAGCTACATACAGCACGAAGAAAATGATGACGAAAATACCCATCACTATTCCTACTATGGAGGTGATTTTTCCTGCTTTGGCAAAGCCCACACCTTTGTAGTAGCCGGGGTATTGTTCGTTGGTGGACAAAGCTTTTTTCGATTTCGACAGGCCGATGATGGCGAGGATTAGTCCCACAATGGGACAGCCGAGAACCAACGAGCAGATACCCAGCACCATACCCGCCACGGCGTTAGGCAGGGTTTCCGTAGGCTCCTGCTGAACATTCTGATAGTCAGCGTTTTCGTAGGATTGCACCTGATTGTCGTAGTTGTTCTGGGGCTGTTCTTGCAAAAAATTGTCTTCCATTGTTTTATGATATTTGTTTTACTTACTATTGTTTGTGTTACGTGGATTTATAATTTTTTCGTTCCCGAAAAACCACTTTGCAAAGTTACGAATTTTTTCTGAATTTGCCGCAAAATGAAAAAATATTTCACAAAAAAGGCGGATGTATCGCTACACCCGCCTTCAATTATAAAACTCCTGCTCGCCGTCGGCTCACTAATAAAACACAGACTTTCAAAACAATTTTCTGTCGCCCCTTCAGGGCTCATTTGTTGTGTGTTTCTTTTTTACAGGGGCTTACGCCCCTGCCTGTAGTCTGTCGCCCTTTCAGGGCTATCCACTGAATACTGACAACTAATGGATAATTTTCACGCTTCGGTCGATAAATTTGTTGAGGGCTTCGCCTTTCAGGAGGCCGTTGCTGAGCAGCGCGAGGTCGGTGAGCTGGCACACGAGTTCTTTCTGTTTCTCCTCGTCCTCGGTGTTCAGTATCTGGCCTATCAGCGGGTGGTTGATGTTCACCACAAGGTTGTAGCTCTCGGGCATCTCGCCGTAGAATCCCATTCCGCCGCCGCCGATCATCGACATCTCTTTGTAACGGCGCATAAACTCGTTCTGGGTGATGACCATCGGCTGGTCGCTCTCCTCGAGACTTTCGAGCAGCACGGTTATCTTTTTGGTGTCCACCTCTTTTTCGATGATGGGTTTCAGCTTGTCCTTCTCCTCGGCGGAGAGCTTTTCGGGAATGGAGTCCTCCTTGGGGATGAGTTTCTCCACCACGTCGCTGTCGACGCGCACAAAACGTGTCTGTTCGAATTTGCGTTCGAGCAGGTTAACGAAATGGCTGTCCAAGATGGAGTCCATCACCAGCACGTCGTAGCCTTTTTCCTTGGCTTTGGCGATGTAGGAGTACTGCTCCTCTTTGTTGGTGGCGTAGAGGTAGACCAGCACTTTGTCCTTGTCCTTCTGCAGCGGCTCGATGCGGGTTTTGTACTCGTCGAAGGTGAAATATTTGTCGTCGGTGTTCTTGAAGAGCGAGAATTTCTCGGCACGTTCGTAGAATTTCTCGTCGCTGAGCATGCCGTATTCGATGAAAATCTTGATGTCGTCCCATTTCTTTTCGAAGTCCTCGCGGTTGGTCTTGAAAAGTTCCTCCAGCTTGTCGGCCACCTTTTTGCTGATGTGCGACGATATTTTTTTCACGTTGCTGTCGCTCTGCAGGTACGAACGGCTTACGTTGAGGGGTATGTCGGGCGAGTCGAGCACTCCGTGCAGGAGCATAAGATATTCGGGCACAACACCTTCCACCGAATCGGTGACGAACACCTGATTGCAGTACAGCTGTATGCGGTTCTGCTTGGGGTCCACGGTGCGTTTCACCTTGGGGAAATAGAGTATTCCGGTGAGGTTGAAGGGGTAGTCCACGTTCAGATGTATCTGGAACAGAGGGTCTTCGAAATTCATGGGGTAGAGCTGGTGGTAGAACTTGCGGTAGTCTTCGTCGGTGAGGGTGGAGGGGGTCTTTTTCCACGCTGGTTCGGTGTCGTTGATTATGCGGGGACGCTTTTTCTCAACGCGTTTGGGCTTGCCGTCCTTGTCCTTCTCGGTTTCGGAATCCTCCCAGTAGCTCTCGTCGCCGAAACGGATGGGCACGGGCATAAAGCGGCAGTATTTGTTGAGCAGCTCAAGTATGCGGCGTTCTTCGAGGAACTCCTTGCAGTCGTCGGAGATATGCAGAATGATGTCGGTGCCGCGTTCCTTGTCGGAAATCTCTTTCATTGTAAACTCAGGCGAGCCGTCGCAGACCCATTCCACGGCGGGGGCGTCGGTGTACGACTTGGTGCGGATTTCCACCTTGTCGGCCACCATAAATGCCGAGTAGAAACCCAGTCCGAAGTGTCCGATAAGGTTTTCGGAGACGTTTTTGTATTTTTCCAGAAAGTCCTCGGCACCCGAAAAAGCAATCTGGTTGATGTATTTCTCCACCTCCTCCTGAGACATACCGATACCTTTATCGCTGATTATCAGTTTTTTGTCATCAATCTTGACTTCTATGGTAAGGTCGCCCAGCTCCACCTGAGCCTGTCCCATCGAGGTGAGGGCTTTCAGTTTCTGGGTGGCGTCGGTGGCGTTGGAGATAAGCTCGCGCAGGAAAATCTCGTGGTCGGAGTATAGGAATTTCTTTATAACAGGGAAAATGTTCTCGGTCTGTACGTTTATATTACCTTTCATATTGTTGTATCTTTTTAGTTATTAACGAAAAAAGTATATGCAAAACCCGTTCCAGTCACAAACGGGTGACAAATTGTCATATTTTTACAAATTTTTTAGGTGAAACAGCACTTTCTTTTTCCTCTCACCCCTCTCAATCCCCTATTTACAAAGCGATTCCTTTATTACGAAATTTTTCGTAACGACTTTTTTCGTAATACAACTTATCTGAGAATAAGAACATCCGAAAGCACTAAAAAGATAATTCCAGAAAAATTAAAACCCCAAACAGCGTTTTATTTTTCTGCAATACTTATTTTGCACCTAATCCCAGAAAAATAAAACGACTTTTTCGCATTTTGATTACCATAAACCAGCGGAAAGTCGAAAAAAAAGTGAGATTCCGCACGTTTATGGTAATCGGAACACCTGTAAAAAAATAAAAAACTCCCCGCTCGGTGGGGGAGCGGGGAGTTAGAGTCGTTTTTTCAACTTAATGTGGCATTCTATAACGGACAGGATTTTCCAAACAATGTATATAAGCCCCTTAGTAATTCCTTGTCATAAATAACCGGTACATCTATACCAGCGTGCCTTACTATTCCTTCCTCATTCACAACCAAACCATTCGGAGCGAACCTACATATTCCTAACTTTAAACCAAACTTATAAAAGGATATTTTTTCAGTGTCAATAACCACCTTCCCAACAAATCCCATCCTTTCTTTCTCTATTGCTATTATTTCCTGAATTCTAAAAATAGTTATGTCGTTTGCTACGCCACGAACGCCTAAAGTTTTTTCTAGTTTAATCATGCAAATTTCGGATATAAAAGTTGATAGATGTCGTAATTGTCAGGAGAAGTCGGTGGAAACATTCCGGTATAATCTATGGTTTTTCCAAAAAATGAACACTTTAAATTTGACCCAAAACGATATACAATATTCCCGTACTCTTTAAAGAAATTAGGTATGAATCCTAAGCGTCCAGAAACCGTAGCGAGTTCTGGTTCCAAACATTTACCAAAATCGATTCTATCGTTGTATATAACGATTGTAGCATCGGGGTTGCGTGAAAGCAAAAGACCATTTTCAATGGAACCCGATAATGCCATACATGCTGTTTTTGAAATGTGTTTTACAGAGGAATCCAAGGTTATCCTCAATGCGTTCAAATCAACATACATTCCTTCCATAATTGTAACCCTAATTCGTGCCGGGCGCAACTTTTTATTTTGCCTATTTTTTTAATTTGATACTGTTGATAATCAGTTAATTAAAACACGGTAACCCATTCAGGAATTAATTGTTGTTGTTTGAGTTGAGCTATCATTTCGCGTTGAATATTTGGAAGATTATCATTAATATATTTTTTTATTTTGTTCATTGCCCTATTATAAGTAACACTGGATCCTGTTTGGCTAATTGACAAAATTGCATACGCCTTCTGTGTGGTTGAATATTGATGCTTGCTTCCTAATTTAAACAATGCCATAAAAACAGCAAGGTCTTTTCTATTAACACTTGACACAAAGTTCGCACCATTATACATTCTGGCTACAGCTTTTTCCGATGACGATAGGTTACTTCCATCTCCATATTGAATATAATCTGCAATCTTTTCAAATGAATCTGACACAACTCCTTTGTTATGCAATAATTTATATAGAGTCTCTATGTCAGGCACTATTTTTGCATCAAGAACCACTCTGCCATCAGAATGAAAAAAACCTTCAGACTGTTTATGTTCATCTATCAACCAACCATTATATCTTTCCATGGTATAATTTATTATAATCTTTCACAACGTTCAACTATCTCGGCTAAAAAAGCCGATATTTCTGGTAATCGCATTTTGCGGCCCATCAAATAATATGGCGCCAACTTAACAGAATCGGGTGCTTTGCAAGCTATATCCATCACCTCACTCATCAAGACAGAGATTGAACCGCATTCAACCTTTAGTCGATTAATATTGGGGTATGGGGATTCTGTCTCATAGAGAATCGCTGAAATTTTAGGTTCAATTTGCTTCAAGAGCGTGTTTATTCGACCTATATCTTTTATGTTTGAAAATAAGCCCATAATAATTGCTAATTAAGGTTGGATTAAATTTGTATCATTTTATTTCTTTTACATAACCAGATGCACCCAATTTTACTTTGAACGATTCTTTTACGTGTGTTATCGGCGACTATTATTCTATTGAGCGGATTTAATGCCTGCCAACAAATTTTCATATATTACTAGTAACGCCTTTGTTACCTTTCCATCTTTTTCCATCCCTGCAAAAATGTTTTGAGTTTCTGGGAGTTTTTCATTTTCCTTCAACCCATCTATCAGTTTTTCCAATGTGTTTTGTATGTTGTTTTTGAAATTTTGATATGGCAGGTACAATTCCCAGTCATACATTATTTCCTCCAACTGACCCAAATTGAATAATTCCCAAGCAAAATATAGAGGCATTGCAAAAGCATCCATTATTCTGTCGTAACGGTCAGCGTATTCTTCATTCCCACTTCTTATGGCTCGTTCCCGCATTTGCCTTTTAAACAATTGTAAAACATCTACCAATGTTTTTATCTGTTTTCCCACTATATTATTCTCACCTTCGTTTCTCATGATATTTCAAACGATTCAAACTATTTTATTTCTGTAAATTTACCATAAAACTCAATAATGCGCAATGGCGACATCATAGCAAAACGAATGCAATTCATATTGTTGAAAATATTGCATACCACAGGCTCCTTAGAATCAGCCCAACTATATGGCAATCTTCCATATTGTACTCTATCTGGTAGTATATCTCCATCCATTATTGGCAGATTAAATTGTTTATTTATTCCATACGGAATTTCGCCAGATAATGAAAAAGACATACCACCATCTATATCACAGCCAGAAGCTTTATATGATATTTCATTATATAAAGCAATTGAAATAACATCAAACGGATTATAGTCCCTTTCAGCTGCCTTTATTGTACATTTTATTGAACCTTGATGGATACATTTACCCTCTTTATATTCTTCGAAGCGCTCGGCTTCAAAAACAAAGGTTTTTCTATATATGTAAATCATAACTCTATTTTTAAAAGTTTTCCTCAATATATAGTATTTCTTTACACATATCTATCAATACCGGTGCAATTTCGTTTTTTGTATCATAATAAAACACATTTTCTGTTTCCATTCCCTCTTTCATACCTTTTACAAAGTGTCTGACATTTGCAACAAACATCATAATATATGTTGAAACATCGTTGTTTTCCATCCCAAGATCTTCAAATTCACCATAATGATAATGAATGTAGAGATATACAACAATATATTTGAACATATTGTATGCTTCGAAAGTCTCCATTCCAATTTTCATACCCTCCTCCATTGTGACTCTTGCAGTAAGCATTTTGCTATAAGAGTTAACTTTGTTGTACATTGACTCGTACTGTTCTTTAGACCATGGAGATTTTCGTCCCATATTTATTCCTTCTGCCATAATTAACAGCGTTTTTTAGTTGAAAATCTTAAATATTGTCATTAGTGTCCACTTAAATCTTTTTGCCACGATTGTAAGTTGAATATTATCAACCATCTCTAAAGATTGTCACTGTAAACGGATTTGAAATTGCTTGGTTTTGCAATATCTGTTTCTGATTCCATAAACGACTGATTCACATGTAGTATATTTTGACGTTATGACAAAAACAATGCTTCCTTTATTTTAAGTGGACAGTAGTGAAATATTGTGAGAATAAAAGGTTTTGAAGTTTCCCCGACAATCGAAATCAGTCTGAGAAACTTCAACCAACCTTTATTTTTGATTTTATATTACTATATTTCCAAAAAGAAAAATACAGTTATCTTTTTGTTAATTAGCCATATAATCGATAGCTTCACCTATAGTCATAGTGGGCAGTTTACAGATTGTTGAAACTAGCGTCCATAAAGCCATTTCTTTATCATCTATATCTCCATTTATTGCCATTAGAGTTCCCAAATATGCCGTTACATATCTCTTTTGAGCATCGTTCATTGTGGCAATAAGTGCTAGGGCTTCTTCTCCTTTAATAGTTTTAGCAAGCTCAACCCGTTGTTTAAATTTATCTGGGGTTAAGTTAAAACGCATTGCTTCATTAGCAATCATCAACTTCTCCTCTTCGTCAACATGTCCGTCTGCTGATGCCATCATTGTTGCTAAATTAATGACGGCTGCCATTTCTCTTTGGCTAAATTCTAAATATTCCATTTTGTGTATTGTTTTTTATTCCGCCTACTCTAAAACGCAGTTTTCGGCTTCCCTGCTTTATCTCTAGAGCCGGTAGCTGTTGTTCAAAAAAGGCAAGAAGAAAGGCGTGACACTTTCAAAAAGCCAATCTTATTTGCATTGATGGCGTCTGGTAAGCCATGCGATAAATAAGTGGTACGAAAATCCACGCCGTAGACGTGAACTATCAGCATCCTTATTCTCATCGCGTTAAAAGTTTACCAGACTTCTCAATGCGAGAACAAGAGCGTTAGCTCAAAAATGATTTCGATTATCTCTTCCGAAATCATCTGCAAAGTTACGATAAAAATTTGGTTTTGCCAAAAAAATTTTTTCGCCGCTCAAACCGAAGTTGCACAAAAAGAGCTACCAGCAGAAACAAAACAGTGTAAAAAAGGCCGTTTTTTCAAGAAAAAAGTGGTATTTTAAACAGTTTTTTTGCTTTTATTTTACTAAATATCAACACGATACAAGATTATTCATTTTGCATTATTCAAAATGAATAATTTAATTTGAATAATTTCGGAAAAAATAGTGCTTTTTGAAAGCTAATCAATTATCTGACAATACAATAAACTACACCGAGACGCGATACACTTCAGAGACGCGGTACACCACGTCTCTACAAACATCAAAATCATAATTCATAATTCCGAAATCCGCATTCCGAACTAATTCATACCGTCCTTGCCCAGTCGATCGGTGTTTGGCCTTGGGCGGCGAGGATTTCGTTAGTCTTGGAAAAATGGCGGCAGCCGAAAAAACCGCGGTAGGCCGAAAGCGGCGAGGGGTGCGGTGCGGTAAGCACGTGGTGTTTGCTTTTGTCTATCAGCTTGGCTTTGGCTATTGCGGGACTGCCCCAGAGCAGGAACACCAGTCCCGTGCGACGTTCCGAGAGGTTGCGTATAACGCTATCGGTGAAGGTCTCCCAGCCATGTCCGGCGTGCGAGAAAGCCTGATGGGCGCGCACCGTGAGCGTGGTGTTGAGCAGAAACACCCCTTGGTCGGCCCAGCCGGTGAGGGTGCCGCAGGTGAGGGGTATGTTCAAACCCAAGTCGGAATTAATCTCCTTGAAGATGTTCACCAGCGACGGCGGACACGCCACTCCTTGCGGCACGGAGAAACAGAGTCCGTGCGCCTGGCCGTCGTTGTGGTAGGGGTCCTGGCCCAGAATCACCACCTTGACCTTGTCGAAAGGGGTGTGCCAGAAAGCTGCGAAAATGTCCTTGCCCGGAGGGAAACACTTGTATTGGCGGCGTTCCTCGACCAAAAAATCCTTCAGCCGTGCGAAATACTCCGACTGGAAATCGGGGCGTAGCACCTCCAGCCAGCTCGCTTCTATGTTGGGGTTCACTGTTGTCATTGTTTCTGCCATTTGAAAGTCTCTTCGAAATCCCAGTTCTCGCGCACTTTGATGCTTTTGGCGAAATAGCGCGACTCCTCGGCCTGCCGGTGTTCCCAGTAGTTGCCGCTGTCCCACTTGCGGTTGCCGTTGTCGTCCTTGATGGCGCGGACGCGGTAGGTGGCGGCGGGGAGGTGCGGGAAGGTGATTTTTCCGCTGCCGGTGCAGTAATCCTCGGCCACGACCTTGCCGGCGTCGGTCATAAGCTGCACCACGAAAGGCGTGGCGAACTCGTCGGTCTCGAAATTGATGACGATGTTGCCATATTTCTCCACGGTGGTAACCTCGGTCTTGATTTTGGTCGTGTCGTTGCTGGTGCCGAAAATATCGGTGAAACGTCCGCCGAACACGGTGATGTCGTATTTCTCGCCCTGTTTGACAGGAATCAGCAGCCGCACTTTGCTACGTGTGACGCTGTCGAACACTATCGTCGCGAAAGCGCTGTCGGTAGCGGTTTTGTAATACACTGCCGTGGAAGGGTCGGCGATTTTTGCCAGAGGATTGGCGAAAGTAAGCTGGAAAGTGTCGAAATAAGGCAGGCTGGTGCCGAAATTGTTTTTCATAAAGCCGCCTGCGGAGAGGTTTTTCCCGCGACGACGGTTGTATTTGAGGTTCAG
>JAEENM010000064.1 GCA_016283745.1 Bacteroidales bacterium
CTGCTCAACGCCGGACTGCGCTCTATCTCGATAAGTCTCGACGGTTTCGAGGATGCCCACAACTGGATGCGAGGACACGAAAACAGCTTCCAGCGCGCCAGCGACGCCATACGTATGATAGCCCGCACCAAGGACATACGATGGGACGTGATTACCTGCGTGAACCAGAAGAACTTCGCTCGCTTGGAGGAGTTCAAGGAATACCTTATCTCGCTCGGCGTCAAAGACTGGCGACTGTTCACCATCACGCCGATGGGACGTGCCAAGCAGGTGCCCGAATTGCAGATTTCCAACAGCGATTTCCGCCAGCTGATGGAGTTTATCAAACGCACACGGCAGGAGGGACGCATACACGCCTCGTACGGCTGCGAGGGATTTCTGGGCAAATACGAAGGTCAGGTGCGCGACTACGTTTACCAGTGCCACGCCGGAGTAACGGTGGCTTCGGTGCTGATAGACGGCAGCATTTCGGCCTGCACCAGCATACGCGGCAAATACTATCAGGGCAATATCTACAAGGACAATTTCTGGGACGTGTGGCAAAACCGTTTCCAGCCCTACCGCGACCGCAGCTGGATGAAAAAAGACCAGTGCGCCGACTGCAAGATGTTCCGTTACTGCGAAGGCAACGGAATGCACCTCCGCGACGAAGAAGGCAACCTGATGGTCTGCCACCTGAAAAGGATTGAGGAGGAGTAGTTGTTTGTTTGCAGTTTGTAGTTTTGAGTTTGCAGTTGAATACAATTGACAATGAACAATGAACAATTAACAATTGTTTTGTTTGTAGATTGCTGTTTTGAGTTAAACACACTGATTTGTTCGCCACTAACGTGGCTTACGCTGTGAAAGTCGTCAGACTTGAACAAATCCGTTTGTAAATTAATTAGTTGTCAGTATTCAGTTAAACAACTAAACAATTCAACAACTAAACATCTTCACATCTTCACGCCTTAACGTCTTCACAAAAAGCTACATTTCTTTTTTCCTTATGAAAAGGTACTGCAGAATCAGTATCAGCACGTAGGTTATGGCGGTGTTGATGATGGTGAGGAACAGCACCGAGAATATCTCCCCGAAATCGAAAGCTTCGAGCATGAGATATACAAAGCAGTATATCGCGGTGAGTATCAGAGTGTAGAAGGAGAACTGCTTTATTCCCACAGAGCGTATCGACGGTGTTTCCACCTCTTTGTCGTTCTGGGTTATCATACGGTTGGCGAAAGTGATGCGCAGAAATCCTATCAGCGTTGCCGCAAAGGTGTGGAAACCGAGTGTGTTGGAGAAAATGTCCACGCATAGTCCCGACAAAAAAGCAAGGAACAACAGCAGTAGCTTGTCGCAATAGGTGGGCAGCATAAGAATAAAAAGAAGGTACACAACCGGCTGGACGTCCACACCGAGGTACACATTGTTCAGTATCAGAACCTGAAAGGCAATGAGTAGTATGAATCGTAGTATATTATTGATTATCAGTTTGCTGTTCATCGTATTCGGCGATTTTTTTGTTTAAAAGCTGCTGTTCTTGGTAGAAACTGTTGTTTATAACGTACACGTAGTCGATTTTGTTGAAGTCGGTGGCAAGGCGTATTTTCACGGTGTAGAAACCGTCGCCGGAGTTCTGTTTGGCGCTCTCTACATATCCCACCACTATGCCTTCGGGGAATTCCTGCGAGTATCCGCTGGTAATTATGGTGTCGTTTTTGTAGAGCTTGTGCGTTGTAGGTATGTCGAGGAGTGTGCCGTAGCGGAAGTCTTTGCCGTCCCACACAAGGGAGCCCGAAATTCCGGTACGTTTTATCTTCACGCTGTTGTTGCTTTCGGGGTGCAGCACCGACATAATGGTGGCGAAATTGCGGGTGGTGTTAACCACAATGCCCACGATGCCTTGCGGCGACATCACAGCCATGTCGTTCCTAACGCCCTGTGCCGTGCCTTTGTTTATCATTATGTAGTTGCCCCGTTTGTTGTACGAGTTTTTGATAATCTGCGCCTCGATGTAGCTGTACTGACGTTTGTAAACGGTGTCGTCGACGGTAAATTCCTTTTTGTTGTAGTGGGTGTACGAGCTGGCGAGCTGTTCGCGCAGACGGGCGTTCTCCTCCACCAGCTGACGGTTGGTCTCGGCCAGCTTGAAATAGCTCGACACCGACGCCACTTGTTTGTAGCAGCCTCCTGCTATGGAGTTGCACCACGAAATCACTTTCGAGCTTTGGTAATAGCTATTCTGCACGATAAGCAGTATGGCTATTGTCTCCAACACCAGAAACAGGATTACGTAGCTGTATTTTTTGAAAAATAGTAAGAGGTTGCTCATTTCCCGTTCAAAAAGTTGTTTACAATGGTTTCTGTTTCATTGATGGCGGTGTCGAGGTTGTCGTTCACCACCACCACGTCGAGCTGGTTGCTGTACTGCAGCTCCATCTCGGCCCGTTCGATACGTTTACGCAGGCTCTCCTCGGTCTCGGTGCCGCGGTTGCGCAGACGCTGTTCCAACACCTCTATCGAAGGGGGCTGTATGAAGATGGAGAGGGCTTTTTCGCCGAAAATCTTTTTCAGGCTTACGCCGCCAAGCACGTCAACGTCGAAGATAACGGTGTTGCCTTTGTCCCAGATACGTTCTATCTCCGATTTCAGTGTACCGTAGCAGGTGCCTTGGTAAACCTCCACCCATTCCACGAACTTGTCTTCGGAAACACGTTGTTTGAAATCCTCTTCGGTAAGGAAATAGTAGTCTTTCCCGTCCTGCTCGCCTTGGCGCGGCTTGCGGCTAGTGGCCGAAATGGAGAACTCCAGTCCCGGCACACGTTTCAGCAGGTGTCCGATGATGGTGCTTTTGCCGCTCCCCGACGGCGCCGAGAAAATGATGACTTTACGGTTTTCTTCCATATCACGCAAGTATTAAGGGTGCGGAATAGCGACGTTTGTAAACCGACATAAACAGCTGCACGGCCATCGACTCCTTGTCCCAGTTGTGTACGGTGGCGTTCTGCTGCACAAAGCTCTGCGCCTCGCCCAAGTCCTCGATTTTGTTAAGGGCGTTGATAAACTCGTTGTAGTTGCGCATGTCCTTCTCAAACAGGTCGTTGATAAAGGTAAACTTGTCGTTGATGCCGATAAGCGAGCGCAAGTCGGTGAATTTAGGTGCGGCGGGAGCGACAGGAGTCTGTTGAGGCACTACAGGAGCGGGAGCGCTCTCTGGAGCAGGGGTAGGAGCAGGGGCGGGAGTGTTAAGGGTGTCGGTGTGGATTGTGGGTTCGGGTTTCTGAGGTTGGGGAGTAACCGTCTCCACCACGCGGCTAACGCCCGAGCTGAGGTAGTCGAGCAGCGAGAGCTGGGGCTGTTCCTCGTTAGATTGCTGATTGTCGTTGACGGGAGTTTTGGGTTGTGGTTGGGGAGTGGCTTCACGTGCCGCCGTTATGTTATGTTGTTGGGATACAATGTTTTCTATTGCCGATTTTCGGTTCATCACTATTTCGGTGATGTTCTGACTGTTTTCCTCTTTTTGGGCAACAGGCTCTGGCTCCGGTTCGGGAGTTTCTTCTTCGTCTCTGTCTTGAGGTTCGATTTCCTTAAATTCCTCTGGCAGGGGGCCGTACAGCTCGGTTTCACCCGTATTTTCCAACTCTGCAGCGGGTTCCGGTACGGGAGTCTCTTCTTCGAAGCTGTCTTGAGGTTGGAGTTCTTTAAAGTCTTGTGGCGGAGGACCGTACAGCTTGGCTTCGTCTTTCATTTCCGGCTCGGGAGTTGTTACCAGTTCTTCGTTCACAGGCAGTTCAGGCTCTGGTTCGGGAACGGGTTCCGGCTCGGGTTCGTCGAAAGGCTCATGGACATCCATATACGACTCATAGTCAATATTTTCGCTATCCGTTTCTTTTTCAGCCTCCTGTTTTTCGACGCCTTCCTTGGCTTTGTTCAAAACTTGGAGCTCTTCGGGTGTAAGTGTATGAGGCTCATCTTGTTCTACCACTGGCGCAGGTTCCGCAACTTTTTTCTCTTCGACTACGTTGCCGATTTTCAGAGCAGTGCTATACAAATCGCGTATCTGGTTGAGCAGTAGGTCTTTGTCCAACGGGTGAGCCGATTCGCCTTTGGTGATGCGTTCCATGCTGGCTGTGATTTCGGCCAGTTGTTCCAATAGCTGTCTGTTGATGTTCAGATAATCCATTCTAAAACTCCTTTTTTGTGCCTAAAATTGTGTAAACAAATGATTAATAATGTATTACGAATAGCAATACGATACAAAAACGCAATGTAAAATTACGATATTTTTTTGCCTCTTTTTTGCAAAAAAAAGTATAGTTATGAGCTGTCAAAGTTGATAACTCATAACTATACCGTTATTAGTTGATTATAAGCTGTTTGCCTTATTTGAAACGGATAATGTCTATCAGTCGCACATCGTCCATCCAAACAGCGATGCATCCCACAATGCCGTCGGCGTCGTTCCAGTCGGTCACTGGTTGCAGGGTTACGTCCTCCACAATCTCGAAATATTCGGGGTCGAAGGCGGGGTCCTCGGTGAAGACGTCCATAACCCATTGTTTCACTTCCGCAACGCTCATGGTAGCAGCTTTTTGTGTGGCTTCGCTGAGGGTGGCGTGGATTTTCGGGGCTTTGGCGCGGTTTTCGGGCGACAGGCGTTTGTTGCGCGAGCTCAGCGCCAGACCGTCATCGGCACGCACTATGGGACAGGGCACGATCTCGATGTCGTAGTTTATCTGCTTCACAAGGTTTTTGATGATGGCAATCTGCTGGAAGTCCTTCTCGCCGAAATAGGCTTTCTGTGGCTCCACTATGTCGAACAAACGGCGCACCACCACGGCCACGCCCGAGAAATGTCCCGGACGGCGCGGACCTTCCATCACCTCCTCGATTATGCCGAAACTGTATTTGTCGGTAACGGGGGTGGGGTACATCTCCTCTACGCTGGGCGCGAGGACATAGTCGCAATCCACGCTCTGCAGCTTGGCCACATCCTCGTCAAGGGTGCGGGGGTAGGTCTCGAGGTCGTGCTGGTTGTTGAACTGTATGGGGTTTACAAAATCGCTCACCACCACAATGTCGCACTCCTGCTTGGCGCGACGCACCAGCGACAGGTGACCTTCGTGCAGTGCTCCCATGGTGGGGACAAGACCGATGATTTTACCCGCTTGGCGCAGCGGCTCAAGCTCGTCGCGGAGCTCTTTTACAGTATTGAAAACTTTCATATCTTTTGTGTTATTTAGTGGTATCTTAATTGTTATTTCGTAGTAATGTTTGTATGATAAAATATCTGTTCAATCCGAATTATCCGTGTTCAAAATCAATTTTTACTCTTTGTATTCGTCAGTAACATCCTCGTATTCAGCTTGGTCGGTAACGTCTTCGTATTCGGCGAAACCGTCGTCGTTATGGTTGTTGTTGTGCTCGTTGTAGTCGTGGCGTTCGCGCAGACGGTTGGGCAGCTCGAGCAGGTAGTTGATGGCAGTGATGATAAGTGCCGCCAAAAGTGCCGTGCCAAAGGAGTCTATCACGAAATTAGTAACGAGTTTCGACGCCAGCCATATTATCACCGCATTGACGACAAAGATAAAAAGTCCCATAGTTACTATGGTGAAAGGTATCGAAAGCACCAGCAGTATGGGGCGCAGGAAATTGTTGAGCAGCGCGATGACAAGGGCGGCCAATACAGCAGTTAAAACGCTGGTGATATGCACTCCCGGCAGCAGAAGTCCCACCACCATCAGCGAAAGCGTCATGATTATGGTCTGCGCCAGACAGCCGTAGTTGCCTGATTGATTGTTGTTTCCGTTAGTATAATGTACTTCCATCACTGAATAAATTAGAGTGCAAAGGTACGAATTTTTAGTTAATAGTGAAAAGTGAA
>JAEENM010000065.1 GCA_016283745.1 Bacteroidales bacterium
CTGCTCCTGCAGCACCACCACGTCCCATCCGCCTTGACAGATAAGAGTCATCGAGTTGTTGTTGCAGTGCTGGCCGAAAGTGCAACCGCCCGGCAGGTTTGACTGGTAGGTTATCGTGTCACCTGTGGAGTAGCCCATCTGCTGTATCAGCGAGGGTAGGTTGTTCACATCGGTGTAGCTGTTGCCAATAAACAGCACGTTGAGGTGCGACTGGGCAAAGGCGATATGGCTCAGAGCCCAGAAAAATGTAATGACAAATGTTTTCTTCATTATTTTTGCAATTTTGATTTGGTTTTCAATGCTTTAAGGGCGTTGTATGCGATAAATCCCATGGCATATTCTATCGACTTTTCGTCGATCATAAGGTTGGGACGGTGCAGGTTGGTGATTGGTGTGCCGGGGATATGCACGCCAATGCGGTAGTAGCAGGCAGGCACTTTCTGTGCGAAGAAAGCGAAATCCTCGGCGGTCATACGCATGTCGAGCCATTCCACGTTTTCGGCGCCGAAATATTCCACGCCGTTGTCGTGGGTACGCTGGGTGCAGTCGTCGTCGTTGAAGACGTAGGGGTAGCCGAAATCGATGAATACGTCGCAGCTGCCGCCCATGCTCTCGGCCAGGCCTTGCGCTATGCGTGTTATGCGACGGTGCGCGTCGAGACGCCACTCCTCGTCGAAAGTGCGTATGGTGCCTTCAATCTTTACCTCGTCGGGGATGATGTTGGTGCGGCCGAGGCCGATCATCTTGCCGAACGACAGAATGGTGGGCATTACGGGGTTGGCGTTGCGGCTCACTATCTGCTGCATTGCCACGATGATGTGCGAAGCAATCACTATGGGGTCGATGTCGAGGTTGGGGGTGCCGCCGTGTCCGCCTTTGCCTTTCACCGTAAGGTAAAGCTCGTCGGTGGAGGCCATATATTTTCCTTTGCGCATGCCTATCTTGCCGCAGTCCATCTCGGGCAGACAATGGAAGGAATAAATCTCGTTGGGGGTTGTCTTGGCGAAAACGCCGTCCTCAAGCATCATAAAGGCACCGCCGGGGTATTTCTCCTCCGAAGGCTGGAAGATAAGCATTATCGAACCTTCGAAAGTGTCCTTGAGTTGCGTCAGGATTTTTGCCGCCCCGAGCAGCGAAGATGTGTGCATATCGTGTCCGCAGGCGTGCATAACACCCTTGTTCTCAGAGGCAAAGGGCAGGCCGGTACATTCCTCGAGGGGCAGGGCGTCGTAGTCGGCGCGCAGGGCCACGCAGTACGACGAGGGGTTGCGGCCCTCGATCATCGCCATAACGCCGGTCTTGGCTATCCCCGTAACGGGATTCAAACCGTAGTCGCGGAGCCTTGCGGCAACGAATTCCATGGTTTTGAACTCCTCCTGCGAAAGTTCGGGGTATTGGTGCAGATGGCGACGACAGGCAATTATATCGTCGTAATTCTGTGCCGCCAGTTGTTTTATCTTGTCAATCATCGTGTTTATTATTTTGGTTTTTAGGAGGATAGCATATCGAGAGGAATATGTAGAGAATCATCACAAAGGAGATGGCCACCACGCCGAGCGGCACTATCATTGCCACAGCGAGGATGAGAAATATGTAACGCACACGGTTGTCGGACCATTTCAGATTGTGGAATTTGAGCGAAAACAGCGGCAGTTCGCACACCAGTGCTATGCACAGCAGCACTATCAGCGCCACCAAAAACCACGGATTTTCTATCATACCGCTCATTTTCTGGTAGGCATGCCATCCGCCGAACGACCACATCCAGTTGTTCACAGCGCCCGAAGCAGCAAGTTTGTGCATAGTGCCGAGCGACAGCCATATCAGGGCGTTGGCAGGTGTGGGCAGCCCGATAAACGAGGAGGTCTGCCGTTCGTCGATGTTGAATTTTGCCAGCCGGTACGACGAAAAGGCGGGTATCAGCAGAGCAATGCAGGGCAGCCACCACAATTTTTCGGGTACCACATCGCCAAGCATTGTCAAGGCGATAAGTCCGGGTGCCACGCCGAAAGTTACCACGTCGGACAGCGAGTCAAGCTCCTTGCCCAGCGGCGACTGCACTTTGAGCAGACGCGCCGTCATGCCGTCGAAAAAGTCGAAGAAAGCACCCAAAAGCACGAACAATGCGGCAATAACCAGCCATCCTTGCACAGCGCAATAGATGGCTATCACTCCGCAGGTGAGGTTTGAGAGGGTTATCAGGTTGGGTATCAGTCGTTTTATCATAAACAATTTGTTTTGTAAAAAAAAGAACCTAAAAGAGTTTCCGCAAGGGAAAACCGTTTTAGATTCTTTTTCAGAATTATATGTAAGTCTTAATATTCTTCGATTCCTCGCAGGGCGTCGCGGAATTCCACGGCATCCCAATATTTCTTGAACTCTACGTCCTTTTTGGCTTTAAGTTTGTACGAAGGATCCTGTATGCAGGCCTGTTTGAGGTTTTCGCAGATGCCTGTAAAGTCGTCCAGACGGGCGTAGCAGATGGCGCGGAGGTAATAAACCTGGGCGTTCTGGTCGAGGCAGCAGTCGAGGGTTTTGATGGCGTTGCCGTTGTTGCCGGTCATCAGCTGGCAGTAGGCGAGGTTGTATGTGCAGGTCTGTTTGCGCATCATCTCGAGGGCCTCTTCGTAGTTGCCGCGTTTGAGGTTGAGGAGGATGAGGTTTTCTTCGGCTTCCTTGCTGCCTTCCTGAATAGCCTCGTCGAAATAGTATTTGGCGTTGCTGTAGTCGCCTTGGGCAACCATAAGCAGGCCGAGGTTGTTAAGCACGCAGGGGTTGTTGGGGTTCATCTCCTTGGCCACGTTGAGGTAGCGTTCGGTCTCGCTGTAGTCGCCGAGGTAGTAGGAGACGGCGCCGGAGTTGTTCCAAGCAGCCCATTCGGAGCTGTGGTTCTCGGTAGCCCATTTGTAGTATTTCAGTTTGGTGGGATAGCTGTAGTTGATATAGGCGGCGTACATCAGTTCGTCGAAGGTGAGTTTGTTGGGGGTGAGGGTAGCCAGCTTGGCAAGTTCCTGGTCGGTTTTGCGGGCTTCGGGATAGAACAGGGCTATCTGGCTGCGGCGCAGGTCGGGGAAGATGTCACGGTCCAATTCGCGGTAAACCAGCGACATGTTGCGTATCATCTGCTCTCTCTTGATGAGGTTGCGCTGTGTCTCCACCACGTTGATGATGGCGTTGCGCTCCTCGATGTTCGAGTTTTCAACCAAGGTTACGAAATGTGTCCAGTCCTCGCCGGCGGCGGTGGAGGTAATCACCACTTCCTTGAGGTTTTTGTATTTGTAATACTCGTAGTCTTCGGCTTTGATGTTGGCGCGTTCGGCCATCTGGCGCATCACCTCTTCGAGCATTTTGTTGACCATGTCCATACCTTCTTCGGCACGATGTTTGGACAGTCCCACGTTGGCCGATTCCTCACCTTCGGGGGAAGCCCATCCGGTGATGTTTATGTGCTTGGGCAGACCGTCGCGGAGCATGGTCTCTTTAAGGTTGTCGAAGTTATGTTTGGCGTTGTAACGCTGGTTGGTGGCGAAGTTCCAGTTGAGTTTCGACTGTCCAACGGGATAGTAGAGGTCGGCGGAGATGGTGGTTCCGCGGTGTTTGTCGTAGTTGTTGGGGGCTATGGCTATGTTGCCTTGCAGCGACACCATTGCCGAGATGTTGGAAATGCCGTCGGAGAGGAGCACCGAGTCGAGTTCCACGCCTTTCAGTTTGTTTATCACATCGGAGGCAAACTGCACGCCGTCGTCGGTGGTGCGGCAGTTGTAGCCCACGGGCACGAGGGTTACGGTGGCCAGCTCCATGCCGTCGCGCCAAGTAACGTTGTCGTAGTAGGTGAAACGGCCGCCGTTGTCGTAGCTGATGGTAATGCCGTCGCCGCCTACGTTCTCGCCTTTAAGCTGCATGGGGGTGAGGGGTATGCGACCGCCTTCCCAGTTGAGCACGGGCTGAATGAACACTGCCACATTCTTGTCGAAATATTTTGCGGGAATGGCGCCCGAAAATTTCACCTGCACCTTGCCGTCCTGGGTTTCCATCGGGTTGGGTGTGGCCTGATAGCGCACGGTGTTGGCTTTTTTCTTCATTGTGGACAATCCGCCGCAACTTGTAAGCACTAAGGCGGTTGCTGCAACCAGCGCAAAGAGTATTTTCTTCATATTTTTACTGTTTGATACGCGTTTTCGTCGTTTTGCTTTTCGCTTTTTTATTAACGCAATAATTTAATTATCAATATATTACAAATACAATACAGCTCTATTTTCACTACAAAAGCGGTGCAATAAAGCGTCTGCAAATATACGTATTATTTTTCGTTTTTGCTAACTTTTTTCAGAAAATATTTTTTACGGCCTTTTTTGCGAGGTGATATGGATGTTTTTTTGCGTCGAAAAACACTTTATTTTGCAATAACGAGGGGACGCCAGCCGGGGGTGTGCTCTATGGCTTTGCCAAAGGATTTCACCATGTTGTCGCCCTGTTTTTTGGCGAGGGGTTTGCCGTCGAGCTCGTACTCATCGTCAAGCTTGTCGGTTTCCATGTTGTAAGTCTGCATATTTGCCAGCGACTTTTTCACCTTGCTCTTTTCCAAGACATTGTAATGGATGTAGAAACATCCTGTGCCACAGCCACCTGCGTCGCCCACCACATTGCGGTAGAAAAGCAGATGCCGTTTGAAATCGCTGCCGCCCAAAAGCTTGATATTGCCTTCGGAAATGGAAAAGACAGCCTGATTTTCAAGATTATCGGAGCTCAGCCACAGCTCAGGCTCCTTGTCGCCGTCGAGGTCGATAAGGTCGTACTGGGTGAAGGGGTGCTTGTCGTCGGAGTAGAAGCCTTCGCGATACATCTGATCCATCTGGTCGCTGTTGTCCACCACCGTCTGGGACCACGAAAGGCCGTTGCCGTCCCATTTATATATGTGGCGGAGTCCCATCCACCAGTTCATAAAGTACTCGGTAATTACTACGTCCTTGCCCTCTTTTGGCAGAATTATTCCGAAATTTGAGTTGTGGAACGAAGTTTTGAACATCGCCAGATAGTCCCTTTCGGGGGTGAGGGTGTTTTTCTTGGGGTCGAAGTCGAAGAACGCCGCAAACGCCTTCTGTTTCGACGACGGCTGGTCGAAAGCTATGGCAAACAGCCGGTGGCCGTTGCTGCGACGCCACACACAGGCCGTCATGCTTTCGGAGCTTGCGTCGTCGCTGCCTTCGGCAAAACTGGCATAGCCGTTGTGGTTGTCGATATCTACGATGAAATTGCGTTTATTCTCCGGCAGGGCGGCCTCGCGCAGAAACTCGGATACGGAGTAGGTTGGCAACATGCTGTTGAAGGCTTTTACAAGACCCATTATCGTTCCGTCGGAACATTTCATGGTGGTTTTCTGCCAACGGTCGCACACTTGGTCGATGGTGAGGTTTTTCTGTGCCGCCGACACAAAGCCTGTCAGCAAGGCAACGGCAAGGATGATTGTTTTTTTCATAACTTGTTGATTATTTGATTTTGATATATACGCCTTCCAAGGTGGTTCCCATTCCGAAACAGCGCAGGCTTTCGGGCTGGGGCGAGGTGGTGGTTATCACCACAAAACGTTTGTAGAAATGGGCCGAAAAGCCATAGCCGCAGTCGTTGAGGTTTTCGTAGTAGAAGAAATTGTAGGTGTAGTCGCCCAGCACGGCGGGACGGTCGTGGGTGCTGGCGCCGACAGCCATGTTGGGGTTGGTTACCGATATGTCGAAATGCACCTTATGCTCTCCTGCCATGGTGAATTTGGCCACGCCGTAGCATTCGTCGCTGCCGGTGGAGTTCCAGCTGCTGTACTGGTATTGTCCCGCCACAGCGTCGGCGGAGGCGTAGTCGTAGAACTGGGAGTAGTGGCCGTCGTATTCGGCCGATTTCACATTTATGTCGAAAGATTTCTTGGTTTTGGGGTTTGTCCATTTCCCTTCGACAAGAATCGGGCCGTCGGCGGGGGATTCGTCGATTTTGAACGACAGCAGTCCGGTAACCTTTCCATCGGGCTGGTATTCCGAAACGCTGTAGCGGTCGTAGTCGTCAACAGTGCCAACAACGAGTATGGGGCGAGGTTTTTTGTTTTTGGTGTAAACAATTTCGCCAACAACGATGTAGTCGCCGTTCACCGTCAAGGTGAGCTCTATAGGTATGTTGGTGCCCAAAGTGCCTTCGAAATGGTATTCGCCCAGAACATCGGCAAAAAGCGGTGCGCCTAACATGCTGATTATAAGAAAAACAACTATTCTTTTCATTCTGTGTCCGATTATATGGTTCGACATTAAAAACATGCCAAATGTCTGTTTTACAACACTATTCAGCGGAAGCCACACTTCCTTCTGTGATGCAAATATACAATTTTTGTGTGATATTGTACAGAAATGTCCCACAAACTTTAACCGCGGCCTGCCGTCAAGCATCGGAAAGTACATCCTTCGGATTATTAAAATCGATTAGAAACTCTGAAAATAACCTAAATTTTCGCATTTTCCACAATAAACAGCAATTAAGCCGTTATAAATAGTAATTGACAAATAAAAAAACGACAAACATGGTAAAAGACATCAAGACAACCCTTGTGGATTTTGTTCACTATATGGGCACATTCAAATTTTGGAAAGAGCTGGTAATAATGACCTTAGGCATGGCCGTAACAGCCGCCGCAGTATATTATTTTCTGGTACCGAGCAAACTTATCATCGGCACTATATCGGGTTTGAGCATTGTGCTGAGCAATATTTTCGGCGGCAACCTCGGCACTTGGATTATGGGCATCAACATACTGCTGCTGATATTGGCTTTTCTGCTGATAGGCAACGAGTTCGGGGCTAAAACCGTTTACACCGCCCTTATATTGGGACCGCTCACCAATTTCTGGGACTGGGTTTTCCCGTGGCATAACGTGGCCAACGCCAATCCCGTTACCGGCACCCCGTCGGTGATGGGCGACCCGTGGTTCGACCTCTGCTGTTTTGTGCTGCTGCTGTCGGCGGCGCAGGCGCTTATGTTCAGCATCAACGCCTCCACAGGCGGACTCGACATACTTGCCAAAATTGTGAACAAATACCTGCATTTCGACATAGGCACCTCGGTAAGCATAGCCGGCGCCATGATATGCTGCACGGCCTTTTTCATCAACCCCTTCCGCATGGTTATCATCGGACTTATAGGCACTTGGATAAACGGCCTTGTGGTGGATTATTTCACGGCGGCGCTGGGCAACCGCAAGCGCGTGTGCATTGTGTCGAAAGAACACGAGCGCATACGCAAGTACATTGTCGACAACCTGCACCGCGGCTGCACCCTTTACGAGGTGGTGGGCGGCTACAGCGGCGAAAAAAGCATCGAGCTCGAGGTGCTGCTCGGCAAGGACGAGTTCAGCCAGCTGCTGGCGTGGCTGAAACAGGAGCAGATAAGCGCCTTCACCACCGCCAACAATGTGAGCGAAGTGTACGGCCTGTGGTTCAGCACCAAAAAGAGAAAACAGCTCGAGGAAGAGATGAAACGCCGGTAGAGCCTATTGCCAACATGGTTTTAGCCATTGGGGGGACATGAGTACAACCGCCCAAAAACCGCACCGAAAACTCGACCACCACTGCAAGAACCTTACCAAACAGATTGCAGAATACAAGAAAAGCACGGAGGGAGAACCGACAAAAGGTTTGCGAAAAACGTCCCAGAAAACGTCCCAGAAAATTTTGAATCTAATACAGCAAAATCCCGATATCACAACTCTGGAAATGGCTGATAATATAGGTATTGACCGCAGGAATATCACTAGAAACATAAAGAAACTAGTGGAAGGCGGATTTATAAAACGTGTCGGTCCCGACAAAGGCGGCCACTGGGAAGTGATTCCGCAAAAGTGAATGTTTCGATAGAGAAGAACGCTAACCACGCAACTCATCTAATAGAAAATTTTCAATTGCGAACGCACTGCGTTCACAATTAAACTGGAGACCAAGATTTATATTCCTCATTGTTTTATATTAAACTGCAAGTTGTTGAAAAATCTGATTATTGCAAATCATCAGCAAGCTGCTGACGAATTCGGACCTCTGCGTGACGCACTCCCGTCGCCCGAAGAGATAGCTATCGGTCTGTCGAAAAATGACAAGGCGTAACTTACGCTACGCTCTCGGAGCCTGAGCTTGTCGAATGTGAAGAAACATTCTGTGAATGTTTTGATAGAGAAGAACGCTAATCACCCCTTCACATCTTATCATCTTCACATCTTCACGCCTTCACCTAAATTTATTTGTTTTTCTCGGTAAAAAAGTGTATTTTTGCAGTGCAAATTACAATTGAAACATTAATCGCTACAAATTATTAGCAACACGTGGAAATAAACAAAATAAACAGCGGTCATCTGATAGACGATGCACGAGCAATAATAGAAACTGCCCGTGCCAATGCTGTACGCAGTGTTGACTTTTGCCGTGTGCAGATGTATTGGAACTTGGGTCGTCGAATTTTTGAAGAAGAGCAGCACGGAAAAGAGCGTGCCGACTATGGCGCATACATTGTCAAAACACTTGCCGACAAGCTGGAAACCGAGTATGGAAGTGGATTTGGAGTACGGCAGTTAGAACGTGCCCGACAATTCTATCGCATTTACCCAATTGCGTCCACGGTGCGGACGCAATTGAATTGGAGCCAGTATAAGATGCTGATTTCCATTGACGACCCAGACAAACGGGAATATTACGAACTGGAATCGGTCAACAATGCGTGGACGGCACGTGAAACCGAACGCCAGATAAACAGCCAACTATACGAGCGGTTGCTGCTCAGCAACGACAAAGAGTCGGTGCTTGCCGTTGCCCGAAAAGAACGCATCCCCGAAACGCCGCAAGAAATCATCAAAGACCCTATGGTATTGGAATTCTTGGGATTGGAACGCAAATCGGTCTATTATGAGAAAGATGTGGAGAATGCCATTATCACCCATATCGCCGATTTCTTGCTTGAAATGGGGAAAGGTTTCTCGTTTGTAGCGCGGCAGAAACGTATTTTGATAGAGGATGATGAGTATTTCATCGACCTTGTGTTCTACAACAGACTATTAAGATGTTTTGTTGTTGTGGAGCTAAAAACAGGCAAACTTACGCACCAAGATTTAGGTCAGTTGCAAATGTATGTCAATTACTACGACCGCACCGAAAAGTTGCCCGACGAAACCCCGACAATAGGCATCTTGCTTTGCACAAGCAAAAATGACACAGCTGTAAAAATGGCCTTGCCACAAGATAATAAGACAATCCTTGCCAGCGAATACAAACTCTACTTGCCAACAACCGAGCAACTTGCCAAGGAAATCGAAGAAGTGAAACAATTGGCAATGAGAAAACCAAACCAGCAATAACCAACGTACAACACAAATAACATTATGCCACTGCCACAAAACGCCAAACTTCCTATTTCCAGCCTTGCGGGAATTTTCGGCAACACAACCGCCACATACAAGTTCTATTGGTTTGTGTCGTTGTTGGATATTGTAGTGAAAGAGCGTAAAACCCGAATCTCATTTTGGGAAATTATTGCCGGAATGGTGGCAGAATCGTGGTATCCGATTCATTATTTCAAACTTTCATTCGGAAAAGCCGATTCGCTTTATACACAATCACAGTTGCTACAACAAGAATTGAATATTCCAATTGACGAAAATAAAGATGGCATTAAGCGGATTCTGCTTGACAATTTGGCTAATAATCGTGTTAAAAGTTTGTTGCGGGTTTTCACCCTCAATGTGCCGTATCGTTTCCTTTCGCCATGGATTAAATACACCTATGATGCAGATGTGGTAAACAAATCCCAGAAATTTGAAAACGATTGTTTATATGCCATTTATGGTGACGAAATCGTGATTAATGAAAAATGGATTGGTTATTTGGCGGAGCATTACACAATACTGCGCGACTTCGCTTTTTGGAATTTGACCGAATTCCTACAAAAACGCAACCCGAATGTTCCCGATGTGCCGTCGAAACTCATAAAACCAATACAAAGGGATTCTCTGACCAAACAACGAAACTTTTGGAATTCTTACATTGAAACAGTGGGAAGTATAAACTGCATATATACAGGGAAACCGCTTTACATAAGACATTACGATTTAGACCATTTTGTCCCGTGGAGCTTTGTGTCACACAATCTTCTATGGAATCTTATTCCCGCCGATTCGAGCATCAATTCATCGAAAAGCGATAATCTACCGCCTTTGGAGATATATTTGAAACCCTTTGCAAAAGTTCAGCACAGTGCATTGAAAACCCTATATGAAAAGAATCCGAATAACAACATTTTAGAAGATTATTTGATTGTTTACGATTCTGTTTCTGACTTGATAAAACTCTCTGAAACAGATTTTTACAGCGTTTTCAGAAAAACATTTTCGCCGATGGTGCAAATTGCCGAAAATATGGGATTTAAAATTTGGCAGCCATGAAAAAGATAAAGAATAATCCCCACCTGACAGCAAAAGAGCGGACTTCGATTTCGTTTCCGACCAATTGGCTTAAGAAACATAACCTTTTAAAAGGCAACATTCTTGATTTTGGCTGTGGATTTGGTTTCGACACCGACCAACTTCAGAAAGAAGGCTACAACATTGTCGGCTACGACAATTACTATCGCCCTGAATACCCGACAAAACGCTTTGATACAATAATTTGCAACTATGTTCTCAATGTGCTTGAACCCGAAGAACAGGCCGAAGTACTGATGTCTGTTTCGGAGCTGCTAAAGCCCACAGGTACAGCATATTTTACAGTTAGACGTGACTTGAAAAGCGAAGGCTTTCGCACACATTTTGTCCACAAACAACCGACCTATCAGTGCAATGTAATTTTGCCGTACAAAAGCATTTTTGCAAACGAGAACTGTGAAATATACGAGTATAGGCATTTCAACAAAACCGATTACAAGAAATACGAACAAGTAAAAAAATGTCCATTCTGCAACTTGAATTCTAAAGTGGAATTGGTAAGCGAAACAGCTACCGCCGTGGCCTTTTTAGACGGTTACCCAGTCAGCAAAGGTCATACATTGATAATTCCAAAACGCCACGTTGACAATTATTTTGAATTGACTACTCATGAGCAACGGGCATTATGGCTTATGGTGAATCGTTGCAAAAAGATTTTGACGGAACGTTTTAATCCCGATGGATTCAATGTCGGCATCAACATTGGCGAAGCCGCAGGACAAAGCATTTCACACGCTCACATTCACTTGATACCACGTTATAAGGGCGATGTTAAAAACCCGAAAGGTGGAGTTAGAGGAGTAATACCGAGGAAACAGAATTATTCTGAAGAAAAAAGCGAAAAGAAATACTCTTTAGAGGAAAAAAGGCAGAAAAACTCCCAAGCTTATTATCCATGGACAGAAGAAGATGATGCTTATTTGACCACTCTATTTAAGAAAAACACAGATATCAATGTTATGATGGGGGAATTTGGTCGTTCGAAATCTGCAATTATTTCAAGATTAAAAAAGTTGGGACTGATTGAAACAGATGAAGAATCTACTAATTGAAACTTGTATCCCAAATCCGTACATTTGAAAATCGGAAAATCCGAACATCTTTTCGTGATTTTTTACGGAAATTGTCACGAATTCACCATTAATCATATGGGCAATTTACGGAAATTAATGTTCTTTAAAATCCGAAATTCTGACCCTCTGAAAATCCGAAATTCGGAAAATCGGAAAAATTTTCGTATCTTTGCACTTTTGTAATAACAAGTAAAAATATAAGTTTTTAACTGATGAACACTATCAAAGCCCGACTTATATACCCGCGCTGGAACAAGCTTCCGGGGCAGACCACCTTCACTTTGCCGCCCCACGGCGCGGTGGTTTTTGCCGCCACTTTGCCCGAATATGTCGATGTAAAATTCACCGACGAAAACGTGGAAGAGATCGATTTCGACGAAGATGTGGAAATTGTTTACATCTCGATGATGCTCTCCACGCAGGTGAAACGTGGCTGGGCCATCGCCGACCGGTTCCGTGCACGCGGCGTCACCGTGATGTTCGGCGGCATCTCCACCATGCTACACGCCGAAGAGACCATCCCCCACGCCGACAGCGTGTTCCTCGGCGAAGCCGAAGGCCGTCAGGAGGCCATCCTCGACGACTGGCGCAACGGCAAGCTGAAAAAGGTTTACAACTACATGGGCAAGATGCCCGACATAGCCACCGTGGGTCCCGCCCGCCGCGACCTTTACAAACGCGAGCTCTACAACCACAAGGGTGTGCAGATGGTGGACCTCTTCCACGCCTCGCGCGGATGCCGTTTCAGCTGCTACCCCTGTGCTGTGTCGTACCTCGGCGGACGCTGTTTCCGGCCGCGTCCTATCGACAAAACCATCGCCGACCTCGAAAGTATCGACAACAACCGCCTGTTTATCGTGGATAACTCGCTGGCGCAGGACAAACAGTGGGAACTCGACCTTTTCCGCGAGATGATTCCCCTGAAAAAGAAATGGATAAGCCACACCATCGAAGACGACCCGCAGGTGCTCGACCTCGCAGCGCAGGCAGGGGCATGGTACGTGTATCAGGCTGTTTACGACACCTCCGACTATATCAAGGAACGTGTGAAACGC
>JAEENM010000066.1 GCA_016283745.1 Bacteroidales bacterium
TACTCTTGTGGCTTAATGCATATGTTGACGGGAAATATATAATTGAAGCTTATGGCAATGAGGTTTCGGACATTTATTATATGCGTATCGGCTCGCTCTCGATGGCCATGTTCTTCAATCTAGTCATAGCCGTAGTAGTTTTATTTGTATTGGCTTGTCGAAATAAAAATAAGAAAAAAGAATAACATTTTCCGCAACTTTGAAATAAAAAAGGGTGCCCGTTTTTGACACCCTTTTTCCATAATACAACTTTGATTTGGGGCTTTGCGAAAGTTAGTCCTCGGTGCTACATTTCTTAATGTAGATGTACTTCGGATATTCGCCCAAGACGAACAGCGTTACGGGGCAAACCCAAATGTCGCGCGTCCAGCCTTCCAGTCCCGACACAGCGTAGGTGCTGCCCGAAGTAAGGCCGTGCTCCTTCTGTGTCAGCTTGAAATAGCCTTCGTGTTCTTCCTCTTTTTTGGCGGGTATCACTTTCACTTTGGTTGTCTTGTTGTCGTCGGAGAGAAATTCGCACAACTCGTCAGAACCCGAAACCATCAGCAGGTTGTGATGGTCGAAAGGCCAGTTCGGAAAATCAACATACCACAATCCATCCTCCTCGTGATTGAACTTGAGTTCGTACTCTTTCTTCTTTCCAAATACACTGCGAGCCATTGCTGCTGCTCCGTGTCTCAAATCGTTTAATGTGTAATTCATAACTTTAATTTATTTGTGTTAAACTTACACAAATACACCGTCCATATCCGTGCCAAAACATTTTCGACCGACAATTTGTGTCAATTTGACACAAATTTATAAAACGCTGACAGATTTGTCATTGCACAAATGACATTCTGACCGAAATGACAAACAAAAAAGGGAGCCCGAATAAGACTCCCTTTTTATTTATTGTTAGATGTGATAGTTACTTTTTCACGAACTTGCGCATCACAGTTCCTGCCGGTGTTTCAATACGTATGGTGTAGATGCCGGCGGACAGTTTCGAAACATCTAGTTGGGTTTCTTTGCCGAACCGCATCACCACTTTTCCTACAGCATCCAGCACAGTAGAGCTAACAACCTTGCAACCAACAATATAAAGCGTTCCTCGGGCGGGATTGGGGAACACCCGTATTTCGGTCGTTTCCGTCTGGCCAACGCCTGCGGTGCCTTGGCTGTTGCGACAACGCGAAAACTCGGAGGTGTTGCCCATTGCGTCGATGGCAATGGCGGTAAGATAGTCGTCGGGGGAAAGTCCGGAAAGCGTGGCGCTCCAATCCCCATTGGATGAGGGTGTTACCGAAGCAAGGTAGTCTCTGCCTTCGCCGTGTCCTGTGGGATCGGTGGCGGCACGGTAGAGCTGCACTTCGCATTGTTCCGGCTGTCGAGTATCCAAAGTGCCTTCCACCACAACTCCTCCCCCGCTCTGCACAATGCTACTTATCACGGGGAAGTTGAGTTTTCCATTGGCACCATCGTCGCTGTCGCCGGCGTCGTTGGCATTTACACCGGGCGAGAAAAGGTCGATAGCCAAACCGCCGTTGTTGTAGAAACTGTTGCAGCTGATAAGGTTACGTTTGCAGTTGTCGTTGGTGATGTAAACGCCACAGCCGCCGTTGTTTGCAATAACATTGCCGTCGGCACTACTTCCGCCGATGACGGTCTGCTTGGGACCTTGCGAAATGCGTATGCCATCCATGCCGTTGGGCAAAGGAGTGTCGGATGCACTAACACCTATCTTATTACGTACCAACACATTGCTGTCGGAGCCAGTGATATTTATCCCCACCCCCACTTGGGTGTTGCCCGAAATCACATTGCCGTCGATGATGTTTTTGTACGAAATGCCGTCGATAATTATTCCTGCCGTGTTGGCGACAGCCGAATTGCCGTTGCAGTCGGTACCTATATAATTGTTTATCAAACGGTTGTCGTGAGTGCCGTTGTTATAAAAAAACACTCCATAGCCCACGTTGCCGGAAATGATGTTGCGTTCGGCTGCTGAGTTGCCTCCCACCCTGTTTCCGAACGAGCCGTCGTCGAACAGTACTCCGTAGGTGTTGCCCAACGGCTGAGTGCCGCTGATGTCGGTGCCTATATAATTGCCTATCACCACATTACCTGTTGCACCAACGCCAAACAGAGGCAGGCCGTAGTCGGTGTTGCCGGATATGATGTTGCGCTCGGCGACTGTTGTACCGCCAATAACGCAGTATCGCACCACGCCTTCCATGCTCATGCCGTCGTAGTTGGGCAGGGCGCGAGTGCCGGTGCGGTCGGTGCCGATGAGGTTGCCGCTTACAGTACACGAATCCACGTCGAGCAGACGTATGCCGATATGGCGGTTGCCGGAAATGATATTGCGGTCGGTGGCGGAGTTGCCTCCAATCAAAGCCTTGTGCGAGCCGGCGATAAATTCCAGCCCGATGTCGTTACTCACTGTGTCCGAGGCGTTTTCGTTTACACCTATGTAGCAACCCGTTACTTTGCAGTTGGGCGAGTTGTAGAATTGTATCCCTTTGGTGAATCCTCTGATGTTCAGTCCCTTAACCACTGCCCTTGCGGCATTGAAAACACGCAGTCCGTAGTCGAGTGTGTAACCGCCGTCTATCACAATTTCGGGGCCGTTGGCGTTGGTATTGCCAACATTAGCAGACTGCGTTGTGCCATCGATAGTTACATTGTTTTGCATCACCATCGGGAAAACGGTGGCGGGACTTATCACCCACACGCCCTTGGTGGCGTCGTAGCCAGCATCGGAGGTGGGGATGTTGAAACTAATGGTGTGCGGACCGGCGGTTGTCATGCACATCTGCAAGGCGTAGCACAGACTTCCCGCACCAGAGTTGGCGGTGGTGGTAACAACGTAGTTGGTGGCCTTCAGCTCACACAACGATATGATTGTCAGAAGTATAAACAAAAGTGTTTTCATATTCTATCTTTTTACGATTTTTGTTGCGCCCAGCGGCTGATCATCGTTGTAGGCAACCAAAAAATAAACTCCATTGGACAAACGGGAAAGGTCGATAACCCGTTCCGCTGTGGAAATCAGGCGTTTGCCTGTTATGGAAAAGACTTCGAAACGTGCGTTTCCACCTATGTTCAAAATCTCAACACAACCCATTGTGGGATTGGGGTAAACGGCAATTTGCTCGCTTACAGCATTTTCCAAACCCAACACCGAAGTCGCACTGGCGGAATACATCGATGTGTTGCCATATTGGTCGGTAACGGTAGCCACGAAACGTGTGCCAATAGAGCCTCCGAAAGCCGACACCCGCCATTGTCCCTGTGCATCGGGCGTTGTGCGACCAACAAAATTTTTGCCTTGCGGCATAAGGCTTGCAGTATCGTTGGCGTCACACTCAAACACCTCTACCACAGCATTTTGCGGACTACTCACAGATGTAGTGCCCGAAACCACCGAATATCCGGAATTAGGGTCGTGGCCGGCTAAGGTTATCACCGGAGGACGCACGCCACCGTTGCAGCCGTTGCCCATAAAAAAGATTCCGGCGTAACGGTTGCTATAAATCCGGTTTTCGGAAAAAGTGTTGAAACGGGTTGCAGCGTCGGTGAGCACAAGGCCGGTGGAGTCGTTGTTTGCGATGATGTTGCCTGTGCCCGCTCCCCCAACCATAGTGTGCGTGGCACCGCCTCCAATAACAAGTCCTGCCGCACCGTTTCCTAGGGGCGTAAGACCGTCAGCCCCTACACCTATCTTATTGTTTTTCAATACATTACTATCGGCTTGGTCGGTAATAACCACTCCATAGCCAAGGTTGCTGGAAATCACGCAGTTATCTATGGTGAGGTGTTTCACCAAAGCACTTACAATAATGCCGTTGCCGTTGGGCAAAGAATTTTGTCCGGAAACATCCACACCGATGTAATTGCCTGTAATGCTGTTATTTTCGGTTCCTGCATCGGTAACTTCGATGCCTGCGTACAGGTTGCCCGAAAACAGGTTACGGTCGGCGGCCGAAGTACCTCCTATTATATTGTCCTTGGCGTCGGCGGCAAGCATCAGACCTACGTCGTTGGGCAGAGCCACAGTGCCGGAAGCATCGGTGCCTACTTTGTTTCCACGAAAAATATTGGCGTCGGTGCCGCGGGTAACGATGAAAAGTCCATAGCTGCGGTTTCCGCTCAACACATTGTTTTCCATTGTGTTATGATTCGACGAGCCGTCAACGCAGATGCCAGTGGCATTAGGAACTGACAAAGTTCCAGTTACATCGGTGCCTATGTAGTTGCCGCAGATGTTGTTTTGCGAGCAGTTGCCGTAATAGATACATCCGTACACACGGTTGCCGCTTATGATGTTGCGTTCCTGCGGCGTGTTTCCGCCAATGACGTTGTGTCGCCCTGTTGTGTTTATCTCCACGCCGTTGGCCTGAATGGAGGAGTCGGGGGCAAATTCGAAAGTGTAGGTGCCTGTGGCGTCGAGACCTATGTAATTGCCACACACGACGTTACTGTCGGCCGATTCGATATAGATACCTATTTCGTCGTTGGCCGAGATAATGTTGCGCTCGGCGGCTGTGGTTCCGCCGATGCGGTTGCTGTTGGCGTTGGTCATTATAATAATGCCGTAGTGGTTGCTTAAAGCCGAATCGCCAAGGGCACTAACGCCGATGCGGTTGCCTTTCACCACGTTGTTGCGGGTGCCGCTGCCTTCCATCACAATGCCCGCCGAGGTGTTGCCCGAAATAACATTGTTGGAAATTACGGCGTTGCGCGCATAACCGAGGTTGATAGTGCCGTAGGTGCCGCCCGAAAGTCCTATGCCGTATGTGTTTGGAAAGGGCGAGCGGCCATCGGGGGCCGTGCCTATGTAGCAGTCGCTCACAGTGCAGCGGTTGGCTCCGAACAGAAGCACGGCGTACTGGAAACCGCCTATTACAAAGCCTTTTATGGTAATACCAGCACTGGCCACACGGAAACACGACATCAGGTTGAGGGTGTCGCAGGTTAGCACCACCTCCGGTCCAAGGGGATTGGTGTTGCCTTTGTTGGTGGTCTGCGAAGTTCCGTCGATGGTTATATTGTTGACAATCAGGAAATACGGTAGCTCCGACTGCAGGTGAATGGTAAAAGTGCCGCTGGCGGAGTCGTAGCCTGCATCGGTGAACGGTATGTTGAAACTGATGGTGTGGTTTCCGCCAAACGAGGCATTGGCATTGGTAATGGCCTGCCGCAACGAGCCCGCGCCCGTGTCGGCAGTGGTGGTAACGGTGTAGGTGTTCGAAAACACAAAGGAAAAACAGCAGATAGCTATCAAAAAAGAAAAAATATGTTTCATCGTTATTTTGTTTATTGACAATCATTATTAATAACGCTAAAAACGCCCTTGTTATTATTTTAAGCAACTTTTTTTTGTAAAACAAAAGCCCACAATTTTCACAAAACATCAGTTCGTGGCAAAAATCCAATTTCCTATTTCCGAATTAAAACCGTATATTTGAGCCGTGAAACGAAATATCAACATATCGGCGAAAAGTGCTGCAAACCATTTATTTACAGTCAAAGTTCCTGCTCTTTTGCTAGTGCTGTTGATGTCGTTTGTCGCAAAAAACGACCTGTTTGCCTCCAATCGAAACGCATTGCACGGCACTGGCGACTCCTCCGACACGCTTTACCAGCCTCTGCCCGTTACCCTCACCCCTTGCAGCGACATGCTTTTTGTGGTGCCCAACGAAACCATTGTCGCACCTCCCACAAACGGCGGCCGCATAGTAAGCCGCAACAACGGGGCTTCGCTGTCTTCCAACCTGAAAAACCAATCTGCACGATATGCCTCCGCTCCGTTGTATCTCATATTAGAGAAACGAAGGTTGGGTAGAGACTTCCGTCTGAATGCTTTCGGACGCAACATCGATTATTACGTTTATTTCCTGAACATCCTAAAACTTTGATTTAAAGGCTACTACTTTTTTGCCATAGCTGAGAGCACCATTGCAAGCCTGTTTCCAGCTATTATTATCGTGTACTGCTACAAGCAGTTACACATTGTGTTACATTTAAATCAAAGATAAAAAATGGAAAAAACAGAATTCAAAAGCATAGACAAATACATTTACGAACTGCCCGACATACACAAGCGACTTCGCCCCATATATTGGGCGTGGGGCTGCGTACTATGCGGCATGGCGGGATTTCTGCTCAATCGGATGATACCAACCCACGGACAAGGCCTGTCGGCACTTATTACGGCGCTTGTCGTTGTCGGCATTTTCGGTGCGGGCACAATAGTGGCATACTATCTTATCGGCGACTGTAAAGCTCCCTATTACAAGCCGTTGCACCGACTGCTCACCCGCGAGTATTTCTTTTACTCCAGAAACGAGAAAAGCCAGCTGTTCGAAATGTTCGACAAAAAAGATATGGCTGCCATCGACAAGGTGAAGAAAAGCGCTTCGCCCGACTACACCCTTGTGCGCTATTCCGACAATGACGAAAAGGTGTGTTTCGCACAGATTTTCGAAACACTTGGAAATAAGGATATTCCTATAACAGAAATAGTAAAAATAGAATCAAAGTAATCACAAAAAAAAATCATTATGCAAAACATACTCGACACCCGGCAATTTCTTGCAAAACTGCAATCGGAAGGTATTTTGGAAAAGAAACGCTATTCTGCGTTGCCACCAATTTTTGAACTGTCGGCCGGCATTGCTCTTGTGGCTATGGCCTTAATTGTTCCTATGCCCGACACAGCCTCTTTTTCCATGCTTGTTGCAGGTGGCATATTGGCAATCATTGGCATGGCCTTTGCTACAAGGCTTTTCGACAAAACATCGGGTTACTACCTTTATTCCACGACAAAAAGCCGGCTGCGCACATTTAACGTTTATGTTTCCGACAAGGAGCTATGTCGCCAGATTATTGAAAAGAACGACTTTGCCCGCCTTGCCGATGTGCGTAAAAACAACAGCTCACTTTCCATGCTCAAAGTAACCGTTTCCGACGACAGCCGTTTTGCCGTTATCCAGCTTTACGAGTACGACATGGCGTTTGTCCCTGCAACGGAATGTGCGGTGGCTTGCGACAAAGAAGCGGCTCAAGTTCGAGACTTTTTCAACAATCCCATTTGACAATACAACTAACAAAAAGCCAAGGTTGAAAGACCTTGGCTTTTTCAAAAATCTGTCAAAACATTTATTTAGCAACCACCACCTTGTGAGCGGGCTTGTCGCCTACCTGAATCAGATAAATGCCGCTGGCGGGAGCGTTGAATATTTTGGCATCAGAAGCACTGTTATCGGTAGCTAACACACGGCCGCTGTTGTCAATAAAGCGGACCGTCTCGTTCTCTGCACCGGTAACGGTTATCAAACCCTTGGTATTGGTTATAGTGTAATCTTCAAGAATGTCGGCTTCTGTTATAACCAAAGGATGACCGGAGTAGTATGTATTCTCTATCTCTATCATCCAGCTTCCGTAAGAATTGAGTGTAGACCACGAGGTTCCGTTGGAGCTACGGTAACGGCTATCGTTGTTTCCAGAATAGTTGGTAGTTGTAGCAGGATAAGAAGCCGAGCTGCTAAGCACTATCCACAAAGGTTGTGTAGCGTCGAAGGCGATATTGTTGCTACTGATATTTGCACCCACATAACCTCTGGATGAAACATTGACATTTCCGTTCATAATTCTTGTCCCATTGGTAGGAACTGAACCTCCACTATATACGCTAAGCGTGTATGTTCCTGTACTCGGAGCGTAGAAATACACCTTGGATATTTTGCGGTGTGCTGTAAGCGCAGAAGATGGGAAACGAACGCCCCAATGGAAAGTGCCGCCGCTAACACCCCAACTGCTACCAATAGAATAGCTGGTGAAATGGCGCAATGTGTCACCCGAAATTCGTTCTATTTCGGCGGTAAAGGATGCGTTGTCGTTTACAATAAAATAACGTGGATTGTCCTTACTGCCGTCTGTCCATCCTTTAAAACGGTATCCTTCATTGGCACTTACAAGAAGCATTGCGGTATCGCTGTAGTTGGTGTATGTGCGGCCACCGGTAACACTACCTATGGAACTATTGCTCACATTGGCTGTAATTGTGGAAGTCGAACCCGTGTTGGTAACAGGTTTAATACCTAAAAGCGCACTGTTGTAGTAACTATAGTTGTTGGAGGAGTTTCCACCTGTGCCGCTACCATAGGGATTGAGCGCAGTTACGACAAAATTGCCGTTGTAATAACCATCCCATCCCCAGTTAACGTGGAATCTATTGCTGTTGTCATAGCCGTCGAAAACAAAGGCATGACCATACCGACCACTCTGGTCGCGTCCACTATATATAATAGGACGACGGGGAGTAGCATCCAGTTCGGCTTTAAGCAGAGCAATCCAATCATTTTGGGAATAATCGGAACGGCTCAAAGAATGAAGTGTACCGCTATTATACTTGAAATAGGTTTTTAAAGCATATTCTGCCGAAGGATAATTGCTCATCGAGCTGCCAGCAGTTGTTGTTGCACCGCTGCCTGTTGTGCCATAATCCATCTCCGTAGCCACGCCAATGTGGTAAACAAGCGTTGCCACAGCTGTTTTTTGTGTCGACGAACTGGAGCGTTTCAATGTGTCGGGCATACTGGACCAAGCGTAGGTTGTGGAGCCGAAATTGGCACTCTGTTGCGAATATCTTGACGGTGTATAGGAATGCGAGCCTCGTCCTGTTGTTGGATGGTTCCAGTATTTCATAACCTGTGCAGTAGCTATGGCCACACAACCGGCAACAGAATAAACAGATCCTGAATGGGGGCAGAGACTATTGTATAAAACGCCATTTCCAGTTGTATCACCTTGTCCCCACGCTGTTGTAAGCAAAGCGCTTACTGCTTTCTCGCGGGCACGTTCCACTGGTTCGGGGTCACCTTTGATTAGACGTTGCCATTCGGCAGCGATTTCGTCGGTAGCCTTTATATCGTCGGCAATAAGAGCATCAATTTCAGCATCGTATTGGCGGAACCAAACGTCAATATGTTCCGGGAGACTGGCCGGATTGAAAGTGTTGTCAATTGAGTAGCCGAGCACGGGAACAGCCCTGTCGTCGGCAGAGAGGATAACAAATCCGTTGCCCTGAGACGCTTTGAAGAAATACAAGTTGCGGTAAGGCATCTGTGAAGTCACGTCCACCAAATCAACGGAGCTGGAGCCGCCTTTTTCGATGAACAGGTTTGTAGCCACCTTGCGTGCTGTAGCAGCATCAACAGGGTCGGCTTTCGATGACATTGAGCCGCACAGGGCGACTGCCAATGTCAGCACGGAAAAAATTAATTTTTTCATCTTTTGATACTTTTTATTTTTGTTATGTTTTTATTTTTGTTTTCTCTCTTTGCCAACACGGGCGGCGATCCACTCGCGGTTGAGCCGTGCTATGTTAGTGCGTTTTATCTGTTTGGGACATTCGGCCTCGCAGGCGTAGGTGTTGGTGCAGTTGCCGAAGCCGAGTTCGTCCATTTTCTTCACCATTTTCTGAACGCGGTCGGCGGCCTCTACCCTGCCCTGCGGCAGCAGTGCGAAATGCGACACCTTGGCGCCCACGAAGAGCATTGCCGAGGCGTTCTTGCAGGCGGCCACACAGGCTCCGCAGCCGATGCATTCGGCGGCGTCCATGGCTTTGTCCACTTTGTCCTTGGGGATGAGTATGCTGTTGGCGTCGGGCACACCTCCGGTGGTGGCGGAAATGTAGCCTCCTGCCTGTATTATCTTGTCGAAAGCGGTGCGGTCCACCACAAGGTCGCGGATTACGGGGAATGCCTTGGCACGCCACGGCTCTATCCATATCGTCTCGCCGTCGGTGAACTTGCGCATGTGCAGCTGGCAGGTGGTAACACCGTCGTCGTTGCCGTGCGGACGGCCGTTGATGTACAGTCCGCACATGCCGCAGATGCCCTCGCGACAGTCGTTGTCGAAACACACCGGATGGGCTATCTTGTCGGCAATAAGGTGGCTGTTGAGAATGTCCAGCATCTCAAGAAACGAACAGTCGGGCGAAATGTCGTCAACTTTGTACGTCTCGAAACGGCCTTTGGCCTTGGCATTTTCCTGCCTCCATATTTTCAGAGTGAATCTCATTTTTATTTATAGTTTCTCTGTTTTATTTCAATATCTTGATATTCAAGAGGTTCTTTGTAAAGGGTCTCTTTTTCGCCTTTGCCGTTGTACTGCCATGCGGCAACGTACATATAATCGTTGTCGTTGCGCAGGGTCTCGCCGTCGGCGGTCTGGTGCTCGATGCGGAAATGACCTCCGCACGACTCGTTGCGGTGCAGGGCATCGGTGGCTATCAGTTTGGCAAGCTCGAAATAGTCGGCCAAACGCAATGCTTTTTCCAACTCGGGATTCATCTGCTCGTTGGTGCCCGGCACAAGCACATCCTCGTTAAACGCTTTTTCGAGCTCTTTTATTGCCTCGAGGCCTTCTTTCAGACTTTCGGCGGTGCGTCCCATGCCCACATGCTCCCACATGATGTGGCCCAGCTTGCGGTGGAAATAATCCACAGGCTTGGTGCCGCCAACGGCCAACAGGTTGTTTATCCGCAGTCTAACTTCGGTCTCGGCCTTCTCAAATTCGGGAGTATCGGTAGTTGGCTTGTCGGCGTAAATCTCGTCGGCGATGCAGTTCTGCAAGGTGTAAGGCAGCACGAAATATCCGTCGGCCAGACCCTGCATCAGTGCCGAAGCACCCAAACGGTTGGCTCCGTGGTCGGAGAAATTGGCCTCGCCTATGGCGAAAAGTCCAGGTATGGTGGTCTGCAACTCGTAGTCCACCCAAAGTCCGCCCATGGTGTAATGCACGGCGGGATAAATCATCATCGGGGTTTCGTAGGGATTCTGTGCCGTTATCTTTTCATACATCTGGAAAAGGTTGCCGTAGCGGGCTTCCACCACGTCCTTGCCCAGACGTTGTATTGCCGAAGCGAAATCGAGGTACACCGCAAGGCCTGTCTTACCCACGCCGTAGCCTGCGTCGCAGCGTTCCTTGGCGGCACGCGAGGCCACATCCCTCGGCACGAGGTTGCCGAAAGCGGGATAGCGGCGTTCGAGGTAGTAGTCGCGGTCTTCCTCCTTGATGTCGGTGGGCTGCAGCTCGCCGGAGCGCAGTTTCTCCACATCGGCTTTGTTTTTCGGAACCCAGATACGTCCGTCGTTGCGCAGACTCTCGCTCATCAGCGTCAGTTTCGACTGATATTCGCCCTTGACGGGGATGCAGGTGGGGTGAATCTGCACGTAGCACGGATTGGCGAAGAAAGCGCCGTGTTTGTGGCAGTTCCACGCCGCCGACACGTTGGAGTTCATGGCGTTGGTGGAGAGGTAATACACGTTGCCGTAGCCGCCGGTGGCCATCACTACGGCATTGGCGGCGAAACGCTCTATCTCTCCTGTAACGAGATTTCGGGTTATAATGCCGCGGGCCTTGCCGTCGACAACCACGAGGTCGAGCATCTCGTGACGCTCGTGCAGGGTGACGGTCTTACGGGCAATCTGACAGCTGAGGGCGCCGTAGGCACCGAGCAGCAGCTGCTGTCCCGTCTGTCCGCGGGCGTAGAAAGTGCGCGACACCTGTGCTCCGCCGAAGGAGCGGTTGTCGAGGTAGCCGCTGTATTCGCGGGCAAAAGGCACGCCCTGTGCCACGCATTGGTCTATTATCGAGGAACTTACCTCCGCCAAGCGGTAAACGTTGGCCTGACGGGCGCGGTAGTCGCCTCCTTTTATGGTGTCGTTGAAAAGTCGCTGAACGCTGTCGCCGTCGTTCTGGTAGTTCTTGGCGGCGTTGATACCGCCCTGTGCGGCGATGGAGTGCGCTCGGCGCGGACTGTCGCTGATGCAGAAAATGTCCACATTGAAGCCCAACGCCCCGAGAGTGGCGGCTGCCGAAGCTCCTGCAAGTCCCGTGCCCACCACTATCACGTTGAGTTTGCGCTTGTTGGCGGGATTTACAAGTTTCTGTTTGGCCTTGTAGTTGGTCCATTTCTCTGCCAAAGGACCTTCGGGTATCTTAGAATCTAATTGTGCCATAGTTTAGTGCCTTTGTTAGAAGAAAAACAAAAAATAAACAGGTATTGCCGAAAAGCCAAGCACTATAACGGCAACGTAACCCCAAGTGAACCATTTGATAAAACCGTTGTATTTGTTGTGGTTAAGGCCCAATGTCTGGAAAGCCGAAGGGATGGCGTGTGTAAGATGGATGCCCAACACAATGAACATCAGCAAGTAAATTATCGAATACAGCGGCTGCGTGAACAGGTCGGCGGCCACGTGGTAGAAATCGGCTTTTACTTTTTCCACGCCTCTCAAAGGCTCAGCTTCTTCGGAAGTGAGGTTGTATATCCATTTGCCGTCTTTGGAAAGGTGACTTTTCCAATCAACACCACGTTCAAAATCAGCAAATTTTGCCATAACTACCTCTTCTTCACCGTTCAAAGCACATTCGTTCACCTTTTCCATATTTACCATATATTTTCCGTCGCTCCAGCCAAGTTTTACAAAAAAGAAATTGAAGAAATGCAGTATCAGGAACAGGAAAATAAGTATTCCCGAAAGCATCATCAACCGCGATGTGGAGGATGTTTTTGTCTTGCTCTGGCGTTTGTATCGCACGGGACGTGCCTTGCGGTTCTGGATATAAAGTATTATGTTTAGCACAATATGCACAAACACGGCGGCAAAAAGCACTATTTCAAACACTTTCACCACGTAGTTGGAGCCCATAAAGTCGGATGCGGCAAGGAACCACTGTCCGTCGTCGGGACGCACCAGACAAAGGTTTATGCCCATGTGTACAAGCAAAAACAGGGCAAGGAACAAACCAGCCAGTGCCACAACAATCTTTTTGCTTATCGAGGCTATTTTCGGAAGATTCATAGCGTTGATTGTTAAGGATTTGGATTATTTATCTATCGAAAGCAGGAACTCTTCGTTGTTGAGGGTGTTCTGCATCTGTTTTTTCAAAAATTCCATTGCTTCCACCGAAGTCATTTCCGAAACAAAGTTGCGAAGTATCAGGATACGTTGCAGCATGTCGGCGGGTATCAGCATATCGTCGCGGCGCGTGCTGGATGCCAGTATGTCGATGGCGGGGAATATGCGTTTGTTGGAGAGTTTGCGGTCGAGCTGCAATTCCATGTTGCCGGTGCCCTTGAATTCCTCGAAAATAACGTCGTCCATCTTGGAGCCCGTCTCGGTAAGTGCCGTGGCTATGATGGTGAGCGAGCCGCCGTTTTCGATGTTACGTGCCGCGCCGAAGAAACGTTTGGGTTTCTGCAGGGCGTTGGCTTCCACGCCGCCCGAAAGCACTTTGCCGGAGGCTGGGGCCACAGTGTTGTAGGCACGTGCCAGACGTGTGATGGAGTCGAGCACTATCACCACATCGTGGCCGCACTCGGTCATACGTTTGGCCTTTTCCAGAACTATGTTGGCTATCTTTACATGATGTTCGGCCGATTCGTCGAAAGTGGAGGCGATAACCTCGGCATTTACGCTGCGACGCATGTCGGTAACCTCTTCGGGACGTTCATCTATCAGCAACACAATAAGATACACTTCGGGGTGGTTGTATGCAATGGCGTTGGCCACCTCTTTCAGAAGGGTTGTCTTACCGGTCTTGGGCTGAGCCACGATAAGTCCGCGCTGGCCCTTGCCTATAGGCGTAATCATGTCGATGATACGTGTGGACATGCTCTCCTGCGGATGGCCGGTGAGCTTGAATTTTTCTTCGGGGAACAGCGGTGTAAGCGAGTCGAACGGCACGCGGTCGCGGATACGCTCGGGCGAAAGTCCGTTGATTTCCAACACCTTCACCAATGGGAAGAATTTCTCGCCTTCGCGCGGCGGACGCACGGTACCGCGTATGGTGTCGCCCGTCTGCAAGCCGAACAAACGCACCTGCGACTGGGAAACATAGATATCGTCGGGCGAGTTGAGGTAGTCGTAGTCGGAAGAACGCAGGAAACCGTAGTTTTCGTTGGGGATAATCTCCAGCACGCCCTCGGCCTCCACAACGCCGTCGCTGTCGAAGGGATATTCCTGTTTCTGCGGACGTTTGTTTTCGGCAGGTTTGTTTTCGTTCTGCTCTGCGGTTTTCTCCACAATTATCTGGAAGATAGAATCTTCCGTCTCTTGGTTTTCTTCGGCACTGCTCTCTGTAGTCACTTCCGACGGAGCGTTGTCGGCAGGTTTCTCCACTTTCTCCGCACGGTTGGCCTCCTGATTGTTTTTCAAGGACGCCGGCACTATCACTTCGGGGATGGTGCGGGTTTCCGCAACGGTCTGTTCTGCAGTGTCTTTGTCGTTGTTTTTATTGTTCTTTTTATTGGGTCTTCCTTTGCGTTTATGCTGTGCCGGCATAGCCAGGGCCTCTTCGATGGTCTGCGGGGCGGCTTGTTCGGCTTCGGCAGCGGGATTCTCCTTTTTTTCGGGTTCCGCTTCGAATTTCTCCGGCTCTACCACTTTGCGTTCGATGAGGTTCATATCTATCTCATCCATAACGCCTTCGGAAAGGATTATGTCGTCCGGCAAGTCGGTGATGTCGGGATGACGCAGGATAAGACGTGTGTTGGGAGTTTTAACTTCCGGAATCTGAGGCACTTCGGGCAGAAGCACATCGTTTATGTCGATTTTCGACGAAGGTTCGGGGTCCACGTCGGCAAAGAGTTTCTTTTCGGGTGCTTTTTCTTTTTTGGCCTGATTAGCCCTGTGGGTGCCTGGAGCCATGTTCGACTCGGCTATGGGCTTGGGTTTCAGCCTTGCGCGTTTGGGACGCGGAGAAACTTTGGGTTTGTTTTCCTCCTCCGGGTCGGGATTTGCGGCCTGATGGTCCAAAATTTTGTAAATCAGTTCGTTTTCGGTAAGTTTCGAAGCTCTGGATATGCCTAATCCCTGAGCAATCTCTATCAAACTTACAAGAGCGGTTTTTGTCAGTTCTTCTTTAGTGTACATCAAAAATTATTATTAATTGTCGAAATTAAAAAGTCCCACAACATCACAAAAAAATGTCAATCTGTTATTTTTCAAAGAAATGCAATGGTAAACTTTAAAATCGGACTTGATTTTTCGATTGCAAAGATAAGAAAAAAAATCGATTTTACAATACTATTTCAGAAAAATTAGCAATCTTTTTTTATCAACAGCCAAACTTTAATAACTATTTTTCACCATTATACAATAAAAAGCCGTCTGTTTAGTTACAAAATTGTAATTAGTTATAAAATACGGTAATTGTTTCTTACCAACACAATGACACACAATAATATACATAGGACGTTATTATATTTAGGCATAGTATTAGCATGCCTGCTCACGCCTCGTTTCGCATGGTCGCAAGGCGGTGGCTCCAATGCCGAAGATATGAAATATTTCGCCGAGGCATACGCAGCGAACTACGACAGCCTTATCCACAACTATTATTTTGGCAAGAACAAGAAAAAGATTGAGGACACCTACAGACTCTCCGCCCGCACCACCGAAAGAGTTGACTTTGAAACTGTTACCGACAGTATTATTTACAAACGCCTGCTCACTCTGAACACCAAAGTGAAATTGGAATACAACCCAAGGGTAAGGGGCTACGTGAATATGTACATCAACAAGATGAGAAAGAGCATCGACATCACACTGTCGTTGGCCGAGCTTTACTTCCCGATGTTCGAAGAGGCACTCGACAAATACGGTGTTCCCCACGAACTCGAATACCTTGCCATCATCGAATCGGCCTTGAACACCAACGCCGTCTCCAGAGCAGGAGCAACAGGACTGTGGCAGTTCATGGTGCAGACTGGCAAAAACTACGGTCTGGAAATCAACACCTTTGTGGACGAGCGCCGCGACCCGCAAAAAGCCTCCTACGCCGCTGCTCGCTATCTGCGCGACCTGAACAAAATCTACGACAACTGGCCTCTCGCCATCGCCGCATACAACTGCGGTCCGGGCAACGTAAACAAAGCCATAGCACGTTCCGGCAAACGCGATTTCTGGGGTATCTACGACTGTCTGCCTCGCGAAACCCGCGGCTACATCCCGGCCTACATCGGCGCCGTTTATATGATGAATTTCTACAAACTACACGGAATAAAACCATCGCACATCACCATACCCACTGCCAATGACACTATTGTTGTCCACAAGGACGTGGAATTCCAATCTATCGTCAAATACCTGAACATCTCGATGGACGAGCTGAAAACACTCAACCCACAGTACAAACTGCAATTCATACCTCAGTCCGAAAAAGGCTACACGCTGCGTCTACCGAGCAACAAAATAACCACTTTCATCAAATACCAAGACTCAATCTACTCATACTCACGCGATTCCATACTCAACAGCGCCGTAAAGGAATGGCGCTCGGTGAAGACCATCACGCACAAAGTTCGCAAAAACGAAACTGTAAACAGCATAGCTTCGCAATATGGTGTTGCCGCCTCCGATGTGCGCCGATGGAACCATCTGTCGAAAAAATCCAAACTGAGAAACGGACAAAACATCGTCATATACAAAAAGAATATCACCACCACCGACACTACAAAAACTACCGCGAAAGATTCCATCGATAATAAAGATACCACCGGTTTAAATGCCATGATAAAGAACATAAACTCCGTAAAAACCACGAATAACAAAAACAACGAAAAAAACAGCAACACTGCCACCACCAACGAAAATACCAAGAACACAAAAGACAACAAAAAAACAACCAAAAACGACATCGGCAAAACCAAAGACACCACCAAAATAGCCACCGACACGGCTTCGGCTCAACCCAAAAGCAACACCGACAAAAAACAGGAGAATGTGGCAGATAATAATGTAAAAAAAGATACAGCCACAACAATTACCGAAAAGCAGAAAGATTCCAAAAACGACAAGAAAACCACCAAAACCGAGACTAAGAAGACTCCTGCCAAACCGAAGCCCAAAACTGTAACCCACACCGTGAAATCGGGCGAAAACCTTTACAGAATAGCACTGAAATACAACACTACCGTTGACAAGATAAAGAAAGACAACAACCTGAAAAACGACAACATAGCCGTAGGCAGGAAACTCGTTATCAAGAAATAACCTCCCCTGCCCCGCTTTCTTATTCAGCGAAAAACCAGTATTTTACCGCGATTTGAGGTCGTTCTCTAGCAACGACAGACCTCCCATTGCCGTCTCTTTGTACAGACTGGGTATGTCCTTGCCTGTAAGTTTCATTGTATCAACCACTTTGTCGAAACTGATAATGTGCTTTCCGTCGGACATCATGGAATAAAGGTTTGCGTCCAAAGCTCTGAGTGCGGCAAAGGGGTTGCGCTCGATGCAGGGAATCTGCACCAGTCCGCAGATGGGGTCGCAGGTGAGGCCGAGGTTGTGCTCCAAGCCAATCTCCGCGGCATATTCGATCTGTTGCGGACTGCCGCCGAAAAGCTGGTTGGCGGCGGCGGCTCCCATGGCGCATGCCGAGCCTATCTCGCCCTGACAACCCACTTCGGCGCCCGAAATGGAGGCATTGGCTTTTATCACGTTGGCAAACAAACCGGCAGTGGCCATGGCACGCAGTATCGACTTGTCGCCGTAGTCGTGGTTCTTTTTCAGATGATAAAGCACTGCGGGCAGCACTCCCGACGAGCCGCAGGTGGGTGCCGTAACTATCAGTCCGCCAGAGGCATTCTGCTCGGCTGTGGCCAAAGCGTAAGCCGTCACCAGACAACGTCCCTGCAACGAGGGCTTGTAGCTCTTGGCTTTGATGTAATACACAGCGGCTTTGCGTTTCAGGTACAATCCTCCGGG
>JAEENM010000067.1 GCA_016283745.1 Bacteroidales bacterium
CGGTAAGCACGTCGTCGAGGTGCTCCAGACTGTTGATGATGAAATTGAGGGTTTTCAGCTTGCCGTCGTTGGCCACGTAGCGGAATTTTATCATCTCAATCTCGAATTCCTTCACAACTTTGATGATATCCTCTTTGGTGAACTGGCTCATCGGCTTGCCCAGAAAGCGGACAATGGGGTTGGGGTTTAGTTGTATGTTATTGTCTGTCATGTCTTTATTTAAATTTACGGGTTATATATAATGTTGTTTTTTTCTGCTTCCGTTCGTTTGAAAACGGAGTGCAAAGATACGTTTTTTTATTGAATTGTGGAAATTTGTTTTAGGGGTATCGTTTTTTAGTGTTTTACCTCGTCGCTAATCTTACTAAAACAGCCCTTTTAAATCCCACGAAAGGAATTCCTCTGCACTGATGCCGCCATCCCCGACAATAAAGGCGCTTTAAGGTGTTTTGCAATTGACTCATATTCAATATTTTGCAAATATTTTTTACATTTTACGCAGTGCATTGCGTATTTTTACGCAGCGTAGTGCGTAAAATACATTTATGCTTTTTCCAAAGCGACAAAACCTCTTTTATTTCCCTTTACTTTTGCCCGAAAACGACACATTTTTATCGCCCATCAGACATTTGAAAGTCAGTGTGTTGCCAGTTACCGCACCCGACAGCTGCCATACTATGCGTTTTTCCTGCTTTTCGCCCTTGTAGGTGGGGATGACGTTGTTTGCCGAAAGACGTTGGTTTTCGTCCAAAGTTACGGGGTAGATGTCGAAGTCCACTGTGAGTGGCATCCAGCGCGAGAATTTTGCGTTGTACATCGAGAGCACGGCCTGTCGCTCGTTTTTTGCTGATATTCTTACGGTTACATCTTTGCGTTCGTAGCCGTTGGTGTTGAGGGTGCCGACATAAGATTGGGCTACTGCCGTTGCCGAAAGCAGCAATGCGCAAAGCGCCGACAAAAGAAGTCGTTTCATCGTTCTACATCTTTTTGGTGTGTTGCACAAAAGTGTCGTAATCCCACGGAGCTGCAGCGGAGTTGCATTTGGCTTTGTCGGCGTAGCCGAGGTCAAGCTCGTTGAGGAATGTCTCCATATATCCTTCGCCGAAAGTCTCGTTGTAGTGGCGTTTCAGACGCAGGTAAGGCTCCAGTCGGCCGGGGTTGCCCTCGCAGTTGCTGTGGTATATTTGTTCACGTTTCTTGATAAGGTCGGCAGAGAGGTCGCAGAAAGGCTGGCACTGCGGGTACACTTCGTTTATCACAAATTCGACAAGCTCCTGCGACTCGTCGATGAAGTTGGAGAGCACGTGGTGGCGGAAATCGGGGTTGTCCACAATGTCGGTGAACTTGAGACCGAAGTATCTGTCGAGCAGTTTTTCGTATTCTTTGATGATGCCCGGGTAGGTCTTCTGTATGCGACGCAGGTCCAAAAGGGCTTGTGCCAAAGGCATGGAGTTCCACGGCATCAGGTCGTACGGGGGGTAGGAGCAGTAGGCCACGGCCCACTCGTCAAGTTTGCCTAGGATGTTCATGAACATGTCGAAAATTCTGGTGCGGCGCTCGCGTTCGGGCTGGTATTTGCGTTCTATGGCGTCGGAGATAAGCTCCCACTCGTGAATCTCCACAAGGTTGAACTTGTTGAGCGCCGCCGTTTTGTTGTATTGCTCGATTTTTTCCTCACCCATGCGTATGTCTATGTCGGAGCTCATCAAGGCTTTGTGTGTAGCAAGGGTTTTCTCGAGAAAATCGCGGGTTACGGTGCCCTCGACGGCTTTGTCGAGACCTTGTTCTATCTGTATGCGCAGGAAATTGGGGTAGGTCATTCCGGGCTGCTCGGCTAGGTTTATCAGATCTTCGATGGATTTGATGAACAGATGCGGGTCGTGTTCCACCATCATCCTCATCCGCTGCGACGGAGTGGCTTTTTTAAGCAGATCCTCGTAATTGTCGCGTATGGCTTTGACGCTGTTGCGCAGAGCCTCGACGTTGTTTTTCATCAGGTAGTTGTCGTCGTAGATGGTGCCGTCGTTGGAGCCGTATTTCTTGTTGCCCTCCTCGGTAAGTGCCTTGGTGTAGGCTTCCGACATCTTCACGGTGATGTTCTCG
>JAEENM010000068.1 GCA_016283745.1 Bacteroidales bacterium
CGACTGCTAATTCTGAAAAAAATGCGGAAAAAGATTGAAAAAAAACAAGACATGGTTATGGATCCTTCTCGGGTCGGGAGCGGCTTTGATAACAGCCATCATATTAATCCTATCCTTAGGAGGGCGGCATTCGTTATCCGACAGCGAACAAGTAAAACAAGTGGCCAAAAACTTCCTCACCTCTTTCAACAATATGAAATGGGACAAAGCCAAGCAATACGCCACACCCGAAAGCGCCGAGCAAATCGACGCCTACGCAAGCATAGCAGATGATTTGCTCCGTAATACACCTATCCCCGAATTTTACGTAGAGATTACAAGCGTTACTATCAATTATGACGTATATCCTATGGAAGCCACAACCAACTACACTCTTACTAATGAAGTGAGCGGCACAGAATCAGCTGCTTTGAGACTCAAAAAAATTGACGGGAAGTGGTTAGTCGTTTACGAGAAAGAGGGTCCGGAAGATGATGGCAATTATGAATACGACGAATCGACAGACTATGACGACGATGACGAAACATTCGTAGCTGTAGAGAATATGCCAGAATTCCCCGGAGGAGAAGCTGCTTTGTACAAATACCTAACCAAAAACCTCAAATATCCGGACATCGCCCGAGAACAAAATATCCAAGGTAAAGTATATGTGCAGTTCATCGTTGAAAAAGACGGTTCCATCACAGACCCGAAAGCAATCCGTGATATCGGTGGCGGATGCGGAGACGAAGCCGTGCGCGTGGTTAGCGGAATGCCTAAATGGAAACCTGGGAACCAACGTGGCAGAAACGTGCGTGTGCAATTCACACTGCCAGTAGCTTTTCAATTAGAATAAGAAGAAATAACCTTGGGCTCTTTTGATAGCGAAGGAGAGAATAAACGAACTTTACTTAGGGCACATATTAAGCAGTCAATGAAGATAAAAAACGTATTATAACAACAATAAATAATTTATGAAATGTAAATTTTGTGGCGGGGAGACCGCCGACGACAGCAAGTACTGCGAACTTTGCGGAAAAAAATTGAGAAAAAGCAAGGCATGGTTATGGATCCTTCTCGGGGCGGGATCTGCTTTGATAACAGCCATCATTTTAATTCTATCCTTAGGAGGAAGCCGTAGCAATTCGTTGTCGTTGTCCGACCGCGAACAAGTGAAAATTGCTGCCGAAAACTTCCTCACAGCTTTCAACAATTTTAACTGGGACGAAGCCAAACAATACTCCACACCCGAAAGTGCCGAGCAAATCGACGCTTACGCAAGCATAGCTGCCATGGCTGGTGCTACCGAGCCGTCCGAATTCCACATCGAGGTAACAAGCACTTATATCGATTATGACGTTTATCCTTTGGAGGCAACAGCTATATATACATATACAAGTGAAGGGAAAGAACCTGAATCCGCCTCTTTGAAACTCAAGAAAATCGACGGCAATTGGTTAGCCGTGTACGAGAAAGAGGGTTTCAGTGATGAAGAGGATGTTGCTACTGTCGAAGAGACACCGGATTTCGATTATAACTATTAATTCTGTATCGAAAAAAATAAATAAAAATGGACGAAAACACCCAATATTTCAAGGAACTGCTGCCAGGCACCGAACTTAATGGCGGCAAATACGTAATAGAAAAGAAAATCGGCGAAGGCGGATTCGGCATCGCCTACAAGGCCGTACAGCAGGGACTCGGCCGCACAGTCTGCATAAAAGAATATTTCCTCGCAGGCAGCTGCGTGCGCAACACCCAGTCGCGCACAGTACAACTGCAGGGCGTCAACGACGACACTTTCGAGAAATACCGCCAAGCCTTTGTGCGCGAGGCAAAAACACTTGCCACACTGCACCACCCCAACATTGTGGAAGTTATCGACGTTTTCGACGAAAACAACACCTCCTATATGGTGATGCCTTTCATCGAAGGCCGCAGCCTGCAAAGCATTGTGGAAAACAACGGCCCCCTCTCCACCGACGAGGCCGTAAACTATATGGCACAGATAACCAACGCCATAGGCTACATACACCAGCGCCACATACTGCACCGCGACATCAAGCCCGACAACATAATGATAACCGCCGACTACAAGGCCATACTCATCGACTTCGGCTCGGCGCGCCAGTTCGAGCAGGACAAGACGCAGATGCACACCGCCATGCTCACCCACGGCTACGCACCCACCGAGCAATACACCGCCAACAGCCGCAAAGGCTCCTACACCGACATCTACGCCATCGGCGCGACACTCTATTTCATACTCACCGGACAGGTGCCGCTCGAAGCCGCCGCACGTATGACAGAAAAAATGCCCGAACCCAAAGAGCTACGTCCCGACCTCCCCGACGAGATAAACCGCACCATACTCAAGGCAATGCAGCTCAAGGCCGAAAACCGCCACCAAACCGTGCAGGAATTCATGGACGACCTGCTAAACGTAAAACCATCCGAACTCGTCGACGAAACCATCGGCGCAAAAACCGTGGTGGTTGAGAAAAACGTGGTGGTTGAGAAAAACAAAAAATGGGTGGTGTGGGTGATAGCCGGTGCCGTGGCCGTCATCGCCGCTCTGGTGATATGGCTGCTCCTCAGGCCGAAAGAAGTGGTCGAAGTGGACCGTGGCAAAACGCAGGCAGAAACCAAAGACTTCACCGGATGGGATATGTACCCGATGGTGTGGGTAGAAGGCGGAACCTTCACCATGGGCGACAACAACCACAACAACAAGGATGGCGACTGCCCCGAACATCAGGTAACCCTCGACGGATTCTACATCGGGCAATACGAAGTGTCGCAGGCCCTCTGGAAAAAGGTGACAGGCTACAACCCCTCCGATTACCAGCCTGATACAAAGCCCGACGGCGAACCGATGTCACAGCAGGAGAAAGACAACCTCCCCGTGGAAAACATCTCATTCAACGACGCCCAGGCTTTTGTAAACCAGCTCAACCAGATGACAGGCCAGAATTTCAGCCTGCCCACCGAAGCACAATGGGAATACGCCGCTCGAGGAGGCAACCAAAGCAAAGGCGGCAAATTTGCCAACGGCATGACAGCAGACAAAGGCATCAGGTACAACAAAGAATTTCCGCTGCCCACAAACGTCAGCGACATAACCAACGAACTCGGTATATACCACATGAGCGGCAACGTGGCCGAGTGGTGCCGCGACTTGTACGACCAAGGCTATTACCGCAACTCGGAGAGCATCAATCCTTGCAACACAACATCCGGAGATCAACGGGTTTACAGAGGCGGTTCTTTCTCCGAACCCGACGAAAAATACGTAACTGTTTTTATCCGAGCTTTTAATTATCCCGAAAACAGTAACCGGACAATAGGTTTACGACTTGTATTGAAAAAATAACATAAAATTATTTTACCAAAAATCGATTTTTTTTCGTAAATTTGCAATTGAAAAATGGATGTGCAAAACAAGCTTTTTGAGATAGAAATCATTTATTAACAACAATAAAAACGATAAAACAATGACAAAAAAAGTATTATTATTTACATTAGCAATTGGACTGGCTTTTGGAGCCATTGCCCAAGATCGCGAAAAAATAGAACAGGATGGCGTAAAGAAAAGATACACGGAATTCTTCAACGACATCAACAATGCATTTGCTAAACACGACAAATATTCGGGTCCCAACTGGTACGACGTTGGAAACAACGGCAAACAGTTCATTGTTGACGAACTCGCCAAATTCGGAATAAAAGCCTCCGGCATCCAGAAACAGTTCGACGCTCTGGAAAACGACAAAAAAATATCTGTACAACTCACACATGCCGATTTGGGCATCAAACAAGCCCAAGCGGGTAAAAAAGACATGAACTGCTACACTTCAACCCACGAAGTGAAAGCTATCGCAACAAAAAACAACGTAAAAAGCATTGTAAGAAACAGAGTTACAATAAAATGGATTGTTGACTGGAACAAATACGACCCCAAGAATAACGAATGGAAAAAAGGCAGCTTCGGCGAAAAAGGTAAAGCTATTAACATCGTTTCCGTCTCAACACAGGAAATCGACCTCATCTCTTCCGAAAGAGCAACTATAGCCTCCAACATCAACGCCGCAATACGCGAATGGTACGGCAACATCAACAACAACTTCCAGCACAGCAAAGCCGGCCTCAATCGCGGCGAATGCAACCCCATTGTAATCAAAGAAGATCTGTCCCAAAAAACTTTTGTCACAGCCGGTGAAGTATCATCCAAACAACCCATCACTGTGAAATCCGTCCCCGCTTTCAACGTTTACAGCAACAATCCCATGAGCTACATTAAACCAGGCGAAGAACTCAACTACACCAACCCCGAAGCCTATTGGAAAGTACAACCCACTTTCAACGTAACCGTTGATATGGAGACCTTCCAAGTTACCAACATTGAACCATCCTACAAAAACACTTTCAAAGCACCCGAAAGCGACCAACAGAAAATGGCCAAACTCAGAGCCGCTGCATCGGTGGCCAGCAACTACGCCGACAAAGTGAACCAGTACGCACAGGCATCAAAAGGCAAAGAAAAAACTCAACTGAAAAACGAGATTCTGGAAATGTTCGCCGGAAATCCCAAAAAAGACAAAACCATCCAGTTCTCGCTCATAAAGAAAAATGGCGAAGAGATGCAGAAATACATCGACAAGCCCACAACCCCGAAAAGCTATATTGAACACCTTCCCGCCTGCGAATTCTCTATGAACAACGGTTACGCACATTTCGGCGAAAACACCGACGAAGTGATTGTCGACTACATACAGACCTACAAACAAATCTACCCCGAAAATTACAAAGGCACCAAATACGCCGACAAAACGCACAAAGCCATCTACTTCATATACGATGCTGAAAAGGATACTTGGCTGATTAACAAAATCACAGCAGAGAAAGGTTCCACCGTACTTATCGAAAACGAATAAACAATTTCTTATCGACAGGGTTGCCGGCAGTAGCCACAACCCTGCCGATGTTTAATAACCATTAATATAAAACAACCGAGATGAACTCAATAACAATTGGTCGCAACCACGACAACACAGTTGTCATCAACGACCCCAACGTAAGTAGACACCACTGTCGAATCGACGACAACGGCAACGGGAATTACTTTATCCAAGACTTGAATAGCTGCAACGGCACCTTTGTCAACGGACAACGCATCGTCGGCACCGTAGCTCTGCGCCCAACCGACATAGTAAAAATAGGTGGCACCGTTTTGCCTTGGCTCAACTATTTCAACAACTACGACATGAACAAAACCGGCATTGAGCCTTCGCCGAATTATGCCCCCGCACCACAATACCAACAGCCACAGTATCAGCAACCACAATACCAACAACAACCTGTCGGGGACAAACCCGGCAACTTCCTTGCATGGTCGATACTGTGCACCATTTTCTGCTGTCTGCCGTTCGGCATACCGGCCATTGTAAACTCCGCCCAAGTTGACGGTCGTTGGAACCGCGGCGACTATGAGGGAGCACGCAGAGCCGCACACAAGGCTCGTGTATGGTTCTGGTGGAGTTTCGCTTTAGGACTCTTTTTCGGAATAATTTACCTTATTTATTGTATAGTAGTTGGTGTCGGCGTAGCCTCCTATTATTAATAATTAATCCACTATGTCGCGAGGGCTTAAAGCACTCCTGGGCATACTGATAATTGCGATACCGGCATCTATATTGTTCTTTTTCAATCCAAAAGAGGCAATATGGATGCCGAAGTGTCCTTTATACATGCTCACGCATTTGCAATGTCCCTCGTGCGGCTCCACAAGGGCGGCATACAGTTTCCTGCACCTGCATTTCCTTGACGCATTCCTCTACAACCCCTTCCTCGTACTTTCCATCCCCTATGCCATCATCCTTGTTGCGGTAACTTTCTTCGACCCTAACGGACGGCTATCCAACCTCAAACGCATATTCTGCTCCAACACAGCCATCTACATCTACCTTTCACTTTACATACTCTGGGGCATATTGCGCAACATCCCCCCGCTAAACGGAATACTTCTTCAATAACCCACAAATCTGATAAAAATATCTCACAGCATAAATAAAACAACTTGTAAAACACTATTTCACGACCATCACCATGGAACAAAACACACAAAGATTCAAAGAGCTACAGCCCGGCACAACTCTATATGGAGGCAAATACATCGTTGAAAAGACGATAGGCGAAGGCGGATTCGGCATCACCTACAAAGCAATGCAACAAGGACTCAACCGTCCCGTGTGCATAAAAGAATATTTCATTTCCGGCAGATGCGTCCGCGACACAGCGGCACACACACTACAGCTGCAGGGCATTGACGATGCAACCTTCGAAAAATACCGTCAAGCCTTTGTACACGAAGCCCAGACAATTGCCTCTCTCCACCACTCCAACATTGTGGAAGTAATCGACGTTTTCAATGAGAATAACACCTCGTATATGGTTATGCCGTTTATCGAGGGACGCAGCCTACAAAAAATCGTGGAACAAAACGGCCCTCTCTCCTACAACGATGCCGTTAACTATATGGCGCAAATAACCAACGCCGTAGGCTACATACACGACCGGCACCTGCTACACCGCGACATCAAACCCGACAACATAATGATCACCCCCGATTACAAGGCGGTACTCATCGACTTCGGCTCCGCACGCGAATTCGAGCAGGACAAAACTCAGATGCACACATCAATACTCACACAAGGCTACGCCCCCACAGAACAATATACACGCAACAGCCGCAAAGGTTCCTACACAGACATCTACGCCATTGGCGCCACACTCTATTTCATACTCACAGGACAAGTGCCAATCGAAGCAGCCGCACGTATCACCGAACCGATGCCGGAGCCAAAGGAGATAAACCCCAATATACCCGACAACGCCAACCACACTATCTTAAAAGCAATGCAACTGAAACCGGCCGACCGTCACCAAACAGTGCAAGAGTTCATGAACGACCTGCTCGGGAGTCCGTTGCAACCCACCGATAGTAAAATAGTTCCTCCTACTCCCCCCACCCCTCCAACACCACCATCTCAACCCAAAGCCACCACTCCTCCCATACCAACCGCACTAAAAAGCACCACTACCGTGCCGCCGACACCTACCGCAAAAAACGAGGAAAGAATAACACCACCCTCTAATAAACCGTCGAACTTTCTCACTTGGTCTATCCTTTGTACCATCTTCTGCTGCCCGGCATTAGGCATTCCAGCCATAGTAAACGCAGCACAGGTGGATAGCCGTTGGAAGAATGGAGACTACGAAGGTGCGGAAAAAGCAGCCCAGAAAGCAAGAAAATGGTTCTGGTGGAGTGTCGCTGTAGGACTCGTGATAAATACAATTTATGTAATTGCCGAACTTTCCTAAAGAAAACAACTTCTCCAATCTTCACAAAACCATACACAGCAGATTTGCATTCCACTCCTCGACGAAAAGAAACTTAAAACGGACACGTTTTGAAAAACCGTTTTTTTTTCTTAACTTTGCATTTTTGGAAAACATCAGAAAAAAACGGCCAACCTTTGGAAAATAGCCATTGACAAAGTGAAAAGATGTTGGCCTTTGGTAACAAAAAGGTGTTTTTTACGTAAAAAAAATGCTTATTGTATAATTTTTGACAAAAAAAATCAATGTATATGGCAAAATTCATTTCCAAAAACATCCGTACAGCGACATTGTTGCTCGCGGCTGTAGCATTCTTTTTTCAACCCGTTGGCGCACAGGAGATTGTAAGCTCATCCAACGAAACCCAGACCAACATAAAATACCGTCGCACGGTGGTTAAGAACCTGCAACAGGAGGTTGCCCGCCGCCAGACCGTTATGCAGCAGAAAGCCAAGGACATGCTCCTTTCGTTGCCCAACAACGAGAAACTCTACGACGAAGGCGACGTAGCCATCCAGACCTCGCTTGTGGAGGCAAACGACAAAGAGGGACAGCTCAACTTCACTTTCGACATATCGTACAACTGCAAGCACATCGACGGCCAGACCGACGACTACCCCGCCGGCACCTACAACTACAATGAATCCAACTCGTGCCGCGCCATCTGCGCACTCACCAAACAGTTTGTAGAGAACGACCTGCGCGACATCTTCACCAACGGCAAGAAAGTGAACATCAAGATAACCAGCACCACCGACGCCACCTCCGTCACCGAGGTGCCATACAAAGGCGAATACGGCGACTTCCGCTACTGTCAGGCTTATTACAACGACAAGCCCACACGTATTTCGGTGAACACCACCGAAGGCATAGTGAACAACGCCCAACTGGCTTTCCTGCGCGGACAGAGCGTGAAAAACTATCTGGAAACCGCCGTTGACAACCTGCGCAGCACACAGAACTCCTACGAGTTCTACACCAAGAGTTACGAGATGACCGGCTCGCAGTACCGCCGCTGCTCCATAGTGATAACCGTTGCCGACGCTTTCAGCGACAAAGTGAAATCGATGCTCACCACCCTCGAGGAAGAAGACCCCAACGTGGACATCAACATACCTGTAAACCCCTCCGACAACACCAACACCTTTGTGTTAATCATAGCCAACGACCTCTACGACACACTGTTCCCGTATATACCCTATGCAGCCAACGATGCCAACATTTTCCGCGAATACTGCATCAAGACACTCGGCGTTCCCGAACGTCAAGTGAAGCAGATGCAGAACGTGAACAAGGCCAAAATCGAGACCGTGGGCGTTAAATGGTTGCAGGACCTGATGAAAGTAACCCGCGGCAAAGGCAAGATTTTGGTTTACTACACTGGCTACGGTGTGCTCGATGTGGACAACGTGCCGTACATACTGCCTGCCGACGCCACCATACCCGTGAAAGGCGCTTTGGGCAAAGAGCCGCTGAGCAAGAAAAACCGCAAGCTGCTTGTGGAGCAGGGACTCTCCGTTTCGGAATTCTGCACCATGCTCACAGCAGTTCAGGCACAGAGTGTTACGATGTTTTTGGACGCCAATTTCAACGGCGTACAACGCGACGGCGAATACCTATTCCCGCCCGACGAGAAGAAATGCGGCTCCAAAAAAGCCAAGAAAACCAAAGCCCTGCGTATCCGCGGCGACGTGGTAGTGTTCTGCTCGTCCGACTTCACAGCCACAAGCTACGCTTTCAAAGAACAGGAACACGGTTTCTTCACCTATTTCCTGCTCAAAGAGCTGAAAAAGAGCAAAGGCAACCTCTCGTACGACGATATGTTCACCAACGTGAAAGAGGCCGTTTCGTTTGAATCCTCATTGCAGGGACTGCAACAGATTCCGGCAATGACCCCCGGCGGAAAAACCAAAGACACTTGGACAACAATGTCTTTCAGATAGTTAGAATCAAATAACAGAAACAGAGCGACACAACGACAAACTGTGTCGCTTTTTTTAAACATCATAAAACAAGACCATTATGGACGTTAATATTGTAAAGAAACACACCGAAGGCACCCCCTTGGCCGTGATTGTGCCGAAAAACGCCACCGCCAAGAGCCTTGCCGATTACCCGCTCACCAAAGATGAAATATCTTACGTTGCCAAAAGGCTGAAAACCGATGGCAAAACGCTGGACCTCAGCGTGATGGACTGCAAGAAATATGTCGTGGTTTGCGACAGCGAAAAGCCTGAGAAACTGCGCAATGCCGCCAACAGCGTCTGCACCAAGCTGGCCGCCGCTAAGAAAGAGAAAATCACCGTTTTCTGCGAAGACAAAAAGAGCGCCCTCACTTTCCTCGAAGGGCTGTTGCTGAGTGCCTATAAATTTGACAAATACAAAACCGAAAAACCTTCCACCATCAACGTCGTCAACCTTTGGGTGAAAGGACTGAAACAGAGCGATATAACCCCTTTGCGCAACCTCTGCGACAGCGTGTGCGAAGCCCGCAACTGGGTCAACGAGCCGATAATGGTGCTCAACGCCGATGCTTTCGCCAACATTCTACAGAAGGAGGCCGTGGAACTCGGCATCGATGTAAAAGTGTTGAAACAGAAACAGATAGAGTCGCTCAAGATGGGCGGACTGCTGGGCGTGAACCGAGGCAGCGTCGACGAGGCACGTTTCATAACAATGGAATGGAAACCCAAGAACGCCGTGAACAAAAAGCCCATAGCCCTTGTGGGTAAAGGCATTATGTACGACACCGGCGGACTTAACATCAAAACCAGCGACTACATGTACGACATGAAAAGCGACATGGCCGGAGCCGCTACCATGGCCGCCACGCTGTTTGCCGTGGCCAAGAACCAGCTGCCCGTGCATGTTGTGGTGCTTATCCCCGCCACCGACAACCGTCCGTGCGGCAACGCCTACGCCAACGGCGACATCCTGCGCATGTACGACGGCACTATGGTGGAGGTGGTGAACACCGACGCCGAAGGCCGTCTGATCCTCGCCGACGCCATTGCTTACGCCAACCGTTTCAAACCGCAGGTGATTGTCGATGCCGCCACCCTTACCGGTGCCGCCGAACGCGCCATTGGCAAATACGGCATCGTGGCTATGCATCAGGACGCTGCGGAGACTATGGAACAGATAAAACGTGCCGGCGACGAGGTTTACGAGCGCATCGCCGAATTCCCCTTCTGGGAAGAGTACGGCGAGCTTATCAAGTCCGACGTGGCCGACATCAAGAACAGCGGCGCGGGTCCTCACGCAGGCATGATAACGGCAGGCAAGTTCGTGGCACATTTCGCCAAAGCGCCTTTCGTGCACCTCGACATTGCAGGCGTGGCTTTCGCCGACAAGAGCTATGGCATCTATGGCAAAGGCGCCACAGGTTTCGGCGTACGACTGCTCTACCGTTGGCTGGAGGGAATGGCGAAGAAGTAGTTAGTAATTTGTAATTAGTAATTAGTAATTAGTAATGAAGAAAGGTTCAGTGAACCTTTCGATAGCACGAAGTGCGGAGAATATTTTTTTAGTAATTGGCTTGTTTATCAATCCTTTTCGCCTGCGGCGAAAATAAAGAGGTAACTAAATTTGCAATTTTACAATAGTGTCGGAGAGGCAACTCCTCTCCGACACTTTTTTTTACATTGCGGCAAGCAAGTAGTAGATGCCGATGCCGAGGTAGTTGCCAATGGCGTAGCCCAATAGTCCGATGGCAAGTCCCACGATAACCACGTCGCGGTTTTTGAGTATGGCGGCCACCATGGGCACAAAAGGCGGGGAGTTTATCAAGGCTATCGAAGAAACCAACACCGTATCACCGTCAATCTTAAAGATTTTGGCAAACAAAATCTGCAGTACCAGCGAACCGAAAATGGTGAAGGCTATGTACCAGAGTATGTGTAGGTTGCCTATCAGGTCGAGGTCGTGGATGTTAACCATGGTGGCGATGCTCAGACAGAACACATAAACAAAATAGAGTCCGAGGTCGAAAGTGTTGCCCAGAAAGCGTTTCAGCGGTTTGCAGAACGACAACGCCAGCGACAATGTGGTGAGGACTAGGATGATGACCGCCACACTGTTGTCGGTGGGTATCACCATGGAAACCCCGTAGGCTACGGCCGCTACTACCAGAGCTATGCCCAACGCCGAAACTTTGCGCCAGAAACGATGTCCACGGGCTTCTTTAGCCACCTCCGGTTCTGTTATCTCGCCTTCGTTGACAGGTGTTTGGGGCGGCAGGAGTTTGCGGAACACCACCTTGCCGAAAAAGATTACGAAAATTAGGTATAATCCGGTGATAATCAGGTCGTAGCTGGTAACAAGCAGGTAGAGGTCGTTGGGCAGTGCCACGGCCTTGCTTATGGCACCGATGTTGGGTATGCCGCCGGTGTAAATACCTGTCATCACGGCACTTACCTTGGCGTAGTTGTCGTGCGAGAGTGTCTCGCATTCGGGACGGAAGATGAAATATCCCGCAAGGATGACGATGAGAACGCTGGCGAGTCCGGTGAAAAAGGCCTTGGCCACGTTTTTGGTGGACCACCCTTTGAAATCGCAGCAGACGAGCATCAGGGGTATGGCTAGCAGCACGGTGACGTTGGAGACCGTCTCGCTGGTGGCAAAGGCGGTGGTGTCGATAATGCCGCTGTTGCCCACCGCCAGGCCGATGATATACAGCACCATCATGGGACTTATTTTGTTGATGAATGTCCATCGTTTGGCAAGAAGCATCACCCCCAAGGGCACTGCGAATAGGTATAATATGGTCAGCATTGCGGATAACATGGTGTGTTACAGTGGTTTCTGTGTTGCTTGCGTTGTGGTTTTGTTATTGCAAAGGTACGAAATTTTAGTGAATAGTGATTGGTGAATAGTGATTAGTGAATAGTAATGAGTAATTGTTTGGGGGGGCACGTGGATTTCCACGTTAATTCGGCCTATGGCTACTGACACTTCTGAATCTTATTTCCAAGATTTTCATCCTTTCCATCAGACTCTCAAAATCCAGAGCATCGCCATAAATGAAACTTTTCAGCATCGCCTCATAATCAGTCTTGAATGCCGTCATCAATTCATTAGGGGGCACAATGGCAATCGACTCTGGCAATTCCTTGTCGTAATCCACATATCCCACATGGTAGAATTTGCGACGATGCTCTATTATCGTATGATAAAGATCCTCATCTTTCAATGCTTTAGCAGCATATTCGGTGTCCATCAGCTTTTCCAAATCATAAAAATGCCGCGACATGCGGTGAGTCCGCGGGGTATCTTTCTGATATTCTTCGCAAAGAAGAAACGCCTTTTCCAAAAACGTTCGCGCAGGGCTTACAGTTTTGACCATTTGCGCGAGGTCCGAATCCACGTCTTCCCCCGCAAACGTCTGCTCGATGAGAGACGATATCCGTCTCGTCTCGTAAGGTTCCTGCATAGACAATACGCTAACCTCAATTTTTACGACAGGAGAAATGTACGAAATGTTTGAAGTGTAAAGCGATTTATATCGGACATATAGCACGGAAGGATCTTTGTCGTGTGCAACCTGCGGCAACTCACCATTGTCGGCATTTGCCTCTTTTTCTGTCAAGACTTTGGTATCCAATCCCATTTCCAGAAGTTTCATCCTTAGTTCCTCCGCAAAATCTCCAAACAAAAAGTCTTGCCCCTTTTCTCTGAGGTTGTGAATCTGGGTATTGCTTTCGCATTTTGCACAGCTCAACCCCATTGTTTTCAAGAAGAAATCCCTGCTCAACGCGAGGTCAATATCTTCACTGAAACGGTTTATGACCCCCCATCCTTTGCTGAGGCTTGTGCCGCCCTTGAACAGCAGATGCCTGCCCGCGCTTGTATGGAATACCGCATATAGCACAGCTGTCACCCACCAGTCCTTTTCAGCCGCGGCCTCGTCGATTTGTCGCGCAATGGCTACTTGCTGGACCATCGCGCGTTGCTCATCAGGAGAGAAGTCGATCCATTTGCTCATAAATCAGACCTCCTGTTTCGTTTTATCAGCGCCCTTATCCAAACTGGAGCAAGAAGCAAATCGTGCTCAACGGTCTCTGTTTCGGGCGTTTCCGACAACAGATGTCCAACCCTGCGTTCAACCTCGTCGGTTATGTTTTTTTCGCCTATGCTACGCAAAGCCTGAACAAGCGCTGGCATCAGTTTTCCACGATAGGCAAAATTTTTGGGGGCACCGTGCTTAAGCGTTATTGTCCTGTTGCCAATTAATAATTTACGAGTAGAGCCCGTTGTCAGGTAATTTGTGTTCAACGGCACCTGCGTAGAGAAACCCAATTGGTTTTCTGCCGTGACTCCTGTAGGTATCACTTTTGCCTTGTCGCGTTTCGCAATTTGTATAACCAGTTCGTCCGCCGACGGATATAGGATGCCGAAGCGAGTTTCCTTCACTTTGACATACACGCCTTTTGATATGCGGGTTATAAGTCCTTCCTTGCAAAACTGGGCCAGCAATTTCGTAACGTATTCCACATCGTATTTTGGGAACGACGATACAAAGAACACCGTGCCAAATTTTGCGCGACTAATTACTCTTCTAATACTTTCTAAAACAGAGTTTTCCATCGAAATATTATTTTGTTTTTAGTCGGAATAATATCAAATTTTTCCGACTGCAAAGATACAACTTTTTCTTGAAATAGCAAAAAAAATGTTGAGTGATGAGTTTAGTTTGGAGTTGAACGACTTAACACCTTCACTAAAAACACCATCTTCTACCAATTGTTTTTTTGACTTAAGGAACAACAATACGATATTTTTCTTTGCTATTTCTTTGATTTTTACATATTTGCAAAGAATCTTATCCCAAAAGGCATAAGTATCGGAAAAAATGCGTATATTTGCCATACTTTATACACAAAAAAACGGCATATAACTTCCTAAAAAACAGCATTTTCAAATAAGCAATTGGCACGACGGGATTATGACGAAACGAGAACCTATTAAAGCATCACTTTTAATACTGTTTATGCTTCCTGTTTTTCTATTCTCACAACAGAAATACGCACTTTTTGTGGGTATTTCAAATTATCCTCAATACAAACAACAAAATGCCTCGTTCACGCAAATACATGGCACAAATGACATCGCACTAATATCCCCACTGTTGCGTAAACAGGGATTCAAAGTAAGCAAACTTGCCGACAAAGCAGCGACACGAAAATCAATCGAAAAAGAACTTGAGAAACTTACAAAAAACGTGCATTCGGGAGACATAGTTTATATTCATTTTTCCGGACACGGGCAGGCTTTCGAGGACTTGGACGGAGACGAAGAGGACGGATGGGACGAGGCTTTTATCCCATATGATGCAGAGCGCGTCTATCAAGAAGAAGGCTATCATGGTGAACATCATCTACTTGACGATGTTTTGAATACGTACTTAAATTCAATTAGGGAAAAGCTGGGTGAAAAAGGTATGGTTTATGTCGTTATTGATGCTTGCCACTCAGGTTCTTCCTACAGAGGCGAAGAACAAGACAGCACGTTTGTCCGCGGCACAGATGTTGGATTCAGCAAAAGCGGAAAAAACTATGCACCAAAAATCGACAATCGTGGCAATATCCGTTTTTCATCAAGAAATGGAATGGCTCCAATATTTATGTTGGAAGCTTGCCGTTCGTACCAGATTAACACCGAAATAATGCAGAACGGCAAATTTTATGGTCCGATGTCCTATTATATCAGCAGGCAATTGTTAACCTCGACACTGTCTTTTGACACTAAATGGATTGATGAGGTACGGAAAAACATGGACAAAGACACGCGATTGGTCAGACAAAATATGGTAATTGAAAGTTCGAAATAACTATGGCTATCATTTCTTTTAATCGAAAGCGTGACAACATACTGAATGATTTCGCGAGAAAGTATCGGGACAGGACCCTTTCGTATCTGCACAACGCTTTCTCGTTGAGGTTGGAAGATTGTGAAGATGTTTTTCAAGAGGCTTCAATCGTTTTGTATAACGCCGCCGTGGACGGCAAACTGGACGGCTTGAAATCCTCGTTGTACACTTATTTTATCGGCATCTGCAAAAACAAAGCGCGGGAGTTGATGCGGGCAAACGGCAAGATTCCTTTGTCATCGATAGACGAATTCGACGACGATGACGAACAACGGCACAACACCACATTAAACAAGGCCGACAAAATACTCAACGATATTGACACAGACGAAAAAACGGAACAAGAACGGAACGGCATCATACACAATTTGATAAAAAGCATGACCTCACCCTGCAACGAACTGCTTTGGTCGTACTATCGCGACGCCCTTTCGATGAGTGCGATAGCAAAGATGTTCAATTATGCCAGCGAGAGTGTTGCGAAGGTCACAAAGCACCGCTGTATGGAGAAATTCCGCAAAAGCTACGAAATGACGTTAAGCATAATGTAAACAATTATGGACGAGACAATCAACAAAAACGAGGAACGTATTGACAGGTATCTTCATGGCGAAATGTCCAGTGAAGAAGAAAAAATGTTTGAAGCCGAATTGGACAAAGACGAGACTTTGCGGCGACAAGCCGAAACAACGGCAAGGATCGTAAAAGGCATGGATGCCGTAGGGGCCGAACAAGACGCCCTTTTAATAGAACAAATGAAAGCCTCTTCCGAGAAAAAGCTCGCACCTGTTTGGTGGCTCTCCATAGCTGCCGGTTTCGCCATCCTGCTCACTGTCGGCTATCATTTCTACGACCGTTCCGCAACCATGGCTTTGGGACGCGAATATGCCTCTGTTTTTCCGACCGAAACCATTGTGCGGGGCGAGGAAGACGAGGCCGTTTCTAAAGAGCTCACATCGTTGTTCGACAATGCTGCAAACGGCAAGGACTTGGACAACACCATCGAACAGCTTGAAAAACTGTGGAAACTTTCGAAAAGCGACACATATAACGGATATACCACATACGAACCTTATATTGGTTGGAATCTGGCAATAGCCCATTTGTGCAACAACGACAAAAAAGAAGCCAAAGCCATTCTCAATGAAATGCAATTGAGACATCCCGAAGGTTCTGCCATGGGAGATAAGGTTAGAGAATTGATGAAAGAATTGTAAATATGAGAAAGATAATTGTATTTATTTTAGTTATCATATTCGGTTCTGCCGTATTTGCACAGCAAAACAAAAAAGAGATTTACCTCCAATTCGATTCTTATTGTAAACAAGGTTTGTATACAAACGCCTCCAATTTTCTTGTAGAGAAAGGACTTGAATATTTGCATAATGGGGACACTTTGACTGCTTATGAATTGCAATTAAAGAATTGTTTTTTCACAGATGAACATTTGAAAGAATTCTTTCGTTCTGGTTTGACATGGGAAGGATATTTTGCTAACTGGTATGTGACAATTAGTTACGGTGCTTGGTTGGGCAAAAACAATGATGTTGCACCCTTGTTATTCAGGACGCTTAATTTGATTTCTCAAAAAGAGCCTAAATTGTTGCCATTTTATGCCAGCTCATTAGGTTTTGTTATTTATAAATATAAGGGAGAGCATGCCGACTCAATCTATGTTTTTCAAAAAGCTATAGATTATATAAAATCCGTTGCTCCGTCGAAAGAGCTGGTCAAGCAGTACATCGACATCACAAAAACCTTTTATATCAACAGGTTTTACAATAGTTACGAAGGCGTTCTGTTGTTGAAAAACCGTTTTGATGAAGTGGAAAAATGGTATAAGCACAACCATCAGTATATAACAAATCTTGACACCACATTATTTAAAAATGAAATTATTGAATACGAACTCTCATTCGTAAATGAGGAGATAAGTTATGCATCAACTATTGCATCCCAAAACAACAATTATCATGAAGCTATAAAAATGTATAACGATGCAATTTTAATCTTGCAACCTCTAATAAAACATAATGATACGCTGTCACAAAAAATCGCATCGTGCTATGCCAATATTGCGCATGCCCATTATACTCTAGGCGACAAGACATTATGCAAAGAATATTGCGATAAGGCGATGCCTATTTTGCTGTCATCAAACCATTACGACAACTTTGATTATTGTGACATCCTTAAATCACTGTCTTTGTCATTCTTTAATTTAAACCAAAACAATATTGCCGCCAGGCTAAAACTCACAGAGATGATTGCACGAGAAAACCTCGGGTGGCATTGCTCTATAAGTGATTGGGGAATTTATTTTATGTATATTCAAAATTCCGAGCCGGAAAAAATAATAGAGAACAAGGACTTCGCCTTAAAGACTGCTAGAAGCAGTGCAGGAGGAAATGCTGATTTCTACTTGCAAGTTGGAAAGGCATTCTCGCGACTAATGGGAAAGAATGAGCATTACAAGGATTCTGCTGAATATTACTTTTATTATGCAAAAAGTGCGTTTGATTTAAACAGACAATACTATGACAGACATGCTTTCAGCAATAACTTTTTGTTTAATTATACACAAGCTTGGGCAGCTCATTATAGTAGATTGGGACAAACCCTCGAAGCTTATAACAAATATAAAGAGGCCTTGACATACCCAACGAACACTAATTATGTCAATATAGCAACGACGGCATCGTATCTTCATAAAATCGAAGATTTGCACTTGTATCTGCCGAAATATTATAAAAGCGTGGAGAATGACATTTGCGACATGCTCCCAATAATTGGCTCTTTGTGGTCGGACACATATTTGTATAGTGGCGAGTCAGACTTGTACCACATCCCCGAATGGGCATCGTGGAATCCCACCGACAGTGTAAGTGTTCGCATAGCATACGATGCCACTTTATTGATGAAAGGATTGACTTTGCGATACAATATCCTTGCGCCTTATTATGACAAAAATCCCGAATTGAAAAATGCAAAACAGGAATTGGACAAAATGCGAGACAGCATTTATCTGATTGAAGATGAAAACACGAGATTTCTAGCTTTGCATAATTATGAGCTAAAAGAGCGAGAAATATCAAAAGCCGTTAACAATGAACTTGTGAATGTGCACTGGACAGATGTGTCTAACGCCCTAAAAAACAACGAAGCATGTATAGAATTTGTAAAATACTCTGCAAACACATATTTTAGGACTGACAGCACACCACGTACTCATTATGCAGCCCTTGTCCTTCACAACAATGCCGTGGCCCCCATTTTTGTAGACTTGTTTGACGAGATAGGGCTTCAGGAAATGTATCAACTTCAGCCAAAATCTTATGATACGGAAGTCGGAAAAACACTTTATTCCAAACTATGGGGAAAACTACAGCAATTTATAGCAGGTAAAGACAGAGTGTTTTTCTCCCCAATGGGATTGTTAAACCTTATCAATATCGAGATGTTAACCGATAGTTCCGGTAAAACTGCTGCAGAAGAGTTTAATCTACATAGAGTTTCTTCCACCCGAAACATTGTTAACAACAGAAGTGGAAACCATATCGGTTCGGTTGTTTCATTTGGTGGCGTAGATTATAAAGAGTCTCGTGAATATGCCGATGTTATGCGAAGTATAAACACCAGAGGAAATTGGGCGTACTTGCAAAACACTTTGTCGGAAGTAAAACAGATAAAAGAATCGTTGGAAAACAAAGGAGTTTCAGTCGCAACACATACTGGAGCCAATGCCACGGAAAAAGTTTTCAAACAACTCGACGGGACACAATCCGATGTTATTCACATTGCTTCCCATGGTTATTATATTCCACAATCACAAAGAACAGCTATACCATACTTTTCAAATAGCTCTAGTACAAAGATCGTTCAAGACGAACTGTTTTATTCCGGGCTGATACTTTCTGGTGGACAAAAGGCATGGATTGATTCCACTTTCAAACCGGATAATAATGATGGCATTCTTTCTGCACATGAAATATCGAAGCTTGATTTGCACAATGTAAATCTCGTTGTACTATCTGCTTGCGAGACCGGTCTTGGGGACAACTTGTTTGACGGAATATTTGGATTGCAACGAGCTTTCAAAAAAGCGGGAGCAGTATCTATCTTAATGAGTCTTTGGCAGATAGATGACAAAGCGACAGCTGAGTTTATGAAGATTTTCTATGAGAAGCTTGCTAACGGGAACTCAAAACACGAAGCATATATCAGCACTGTTCTTGCAATGAAAGAAAAATATCAAGACGCAAACTACTGGGCTTCATTTATATTGCTGGATTAAGTTTTTTTCTCCCCCCCCTTGTTAACCTTTTGCCGGTTTTCATCATAAATGGATGGAAACAATAAAAAAGCAAAAGGAACAATGGCAGAAAACACAACAATTTACACCCCAACCGACATCCTTAACATAGTAAAGGAACATCTGCGCACCGTCAACTCCTTAGTGGTAATTGAGGGTGTGTATCACATGACCGGAACAAAAGCCTATAATAGCGGCGTATGGTGGTACGATGAAATCAAGTCGCAATACGACAACTCCAAGCTGAAAGCGATGGTGCCTACCGGCATACGCGAACAAATAAAACAAGGCGATATCGTTCAACTGGTAGGAACGGTGACGAAGAGTGTCAATGATTACGATGGCAAGATAGAACTAATGTTGCGTGTATCTGGACTACTTGGCAAAAAAGAGAACTCCATAACTGAAGATGACATAAAACGACTGGAGCTGTTACAGAAGAAAGCAATGAAAGGCAGCAAGTCGGTGGACACATTGCTCGAATCAATATTATACTCAGAAGAACGCAAACCCAAAGTGGCAATGCTTTTCGCAGAGTCTTCCATCACCGACAAAGATTTCTTTTCTGGAGTTAAGGAAGCCTCCGGATATATCGATTTCGAAGAATTTAGAGAATCTTTCGGCAATATCTCAAGTTTTAGCACCCAACTTAAAAACATTGACGAAAAGTCCTATGATGCTATCTGTATTGTAAGGGGTGGTGGTAGCGGTCTTGAAGTGTTTGACAACATACAAATGGCTTCGCAATTAATGGAAGTCAAAACGCCAACTATTACAGCTATCGGCCATGAACCCGACAATCCTCTTTTGTGCAAACTGTCGGACAGAAACTTCGGCACACCGTCTCATCTGGGTCATTATTTTAGAGATTTGGTAGAGGCTGTAACCGAAAAGAAAACAAAATCGCGTACTGTGTTGACCGAAAAAATCAAAAAACAGTTTCAAGAACAACTTGAAGCCAGTCAAAAACAAAACAAAGAACTGCAAGAACGACTTGGAACAATAACAAAAACCAACGAAGATGCCCAGAACAAACAAGCCGAGGCTATTGAAAACATGAAAAAACAGGCTGAAGAACAACTAAAAGCCAGCAAACAACAAAACGAAGAATTGCAGAAAAAACTTGAAGACATCACTAAGGCCAATGAAGAATCCCAGAGAAAACAAGCAGAAGTTATTGAAACGCTGAATAAACAATCGGAAGAACAACTAAAGGCCAGCAAACAACAGAACGAAGAATTGCAAAAAAAGCTTGAAAACATCAGTAAAGCAAATGAAGATGTGCAGAAACGTCAAACAGAAGCTATACAGAAACTGCAAACCAACCTCACAGCGCAAACAAAACTGGCAAATGATTTTAGCAACAAACTGACGAAAATGCAAAGCACTAACCAACGTTTGCAAAAAGCCAATACGCGAATACTCCTTGGTGCAGTAATAATCATAGTGGTTTTGTTAATTGTGATAATCGCATAACTGTCTTTATGATTGGGAATGGCAAGAATTATCCAAGACATTATATAGAGACCGCAACTCTATACACATGATAATCACCGCATTAAGAAACTAATGGTAAAAAAAACGTCATCCCTGTTAACCTTCTACTTATTTATGTCATTAATAAGTGTAAAATAAAAATAATAATTTAAAACAACAACGACAATGGAAAACAATAAAAAAAACCGCTATGTGGTGGTAGACAAAAGAGGTAAAGAAATTTATCATTCAGATGGATTTTTCAGTTTTATATTTGACACATTCATCAATTGTTTGCTGTCAGGCCTGGCAATCGCAGCAATTGGATCTGTAGTATGTGGAATTGCCAGCATTTTTGGCTAAGCAAAAAAAGGTAGAATCTTAATAAACAATACAACAATGGAAAGTGCAATTTTATTTGTAATCGCGATAAGCCTCGCGTTTGGAGTTGGCTGCATGGGCAGCAAAAGAAAAATCGGTTTCGGACTGGCATTCGTCATCTCACTGTTCAACGTCTTTGTTGGACTGATAGCAGTGCTGTGTTCAAAAAAGCTGAAAGATGTCGAATCAAAAACAATGGAGGATTAGAAAATGAAAATAGCCGGATGGATATTCGTAATAATTGGAAGTCTCTCTTTGCTGGGAGCTATGCTCGGCGGAAGCAGCCCTATCGGTCCTCTTTTCTGGGTGGGATTGGGCATAACCCTGCTCTATTTTGCCAAAAACAAATCAAAAAAACAATAACAACAAATAAATAGTAATCATTATGAAAGCAGAAAAAATGACCCCGGAAGAAATAGTTAAATTCAACGCAAAAGTAGAATACAATCATTGCGTTATTAGTTGGATATTCGACATAATATGCATAATCATAGCGACACCAATGATTTGGGTCGCAATCCACAGAAGAATCAAGTATCGCAAAAAAATTGAATTGTGCAATTAAGTGTGATTTTAAACAACAATTTCAAACAAGAGAGAACCATTACTCAGTGAGCGTAGCGAACCCAATTTACAAGATTCACATAATTTCTTTCGCCGAAGGCGAATAGGGAGACAAAGAAAATCTACAAGATTTACAAGATCTCGCGAACGATAGTGAGCAGGACAATTCCGAACTCCGAATTAATTTCTCTTGTTCAAAAATATTTTCCTCCGGCGGCGGATAAGTCAAATATTTTGTGTAAATTTGCAGTCTTAAAAACATCACAACATGTATAGTCGAAAAACATTTATTCTTATTGCCATAGAAACATTTTTTGCTGTTTCGTGCAGCAAAAGCATCGAATACGAAACATTCACCTATTGTCAAGAAGGGTCTCAAACCGACGTGAATGTAAACATTAACATATATGTAAAAGTCCCCAAGGCAGGTCAAAGCGTCGCACTCGACAGCGTACGTGCCGCAATGACAGACTTCTTTGCCAAAAATTGCAGTACTGACCTCCAGAAATGCCTTGAAGCCTATGTGGAAGAAATAAAAGATAACGCAGGGGTTGACATGTCTTTCCCCGACGATGAGATGGCATTATTATTCGATTATTACGATTCTATCGACATATTCGGCACCTCACCCTATTTATTCCAGTATTTCAGCCACTTTTACGAATACGACCCCGGTGCATTTCACGGACTATATGCCTCTTCTTATTATGTATTCGATGCCACTACAGGCCACTTGCTTAAAACCGTTGACATTTTCAATGACCAACAGCAAATAGACAATTTATTAAAACAAGTAGCAGAAGAAGAAGGTTACGACCTCTCCGAACCCACATCTCTGACTGCCAACAACAATTTCCGCTTAACAAACGACAGCATCATTTTCACCTACAACATCTACGAAATTGCCTCATACGCTGACGGTGAAATAGAATTAGCTCTTTCAAAAAATGACATCAAACCCTATGTGAAACAACAATCGCCAGTTTATAAATTCTGGTACTGAACAACCACACAGCAACAGTTATTACACAAATAGACACTTATTTTGAAAAAACAATAATAAACCTCAAAAAAAACACAAAAAATATGACAAAATCAGAACAATACATGGAGATGGAAGCCCGTTACGGTGCTCACAACTACCATCCGTTACCAGTGGTACTGGCCAAAGGTGAAGGTCCTTTCGTTTGGGACTGCGAAGGCAAACGTTATTTCGATTTCCTCTCGGCCTATTCGGCTGTTAACCAAGGCCACTGCCACCCCAAGATCGTTAAAGCCCTGTGCGACCAGGCTCACGAGCTCACCCTCAGCAGCCGCGCTTTCTACAACAACTGCCTCGGCGAATGGGAGAAATACGTTACCGAATACTTCGGCTACGACAAAGTGCTGCCTATGAACAGCGGTGCCGAAGCCGACGAGACCGCCCTTAAGCTGGCCCGCCGCTGGGGTGTGGTTAAAAAAGGCATCCCCAACGACGAAGTGATGATCGTATGCTGCGAAGGCAACTTCCACGGCCGTACCATCACCATCATCACCATGAGCAACGACCCCGAAAGCTACGCCAACTACGGTCCTATGACCCCCGGTTTCATCCGCATACCCTACAACGACCCCGACGCTCTGGAGAAAGTGCTTGAGCAGCACGGCAAGAAAATCGCCGGATTCCTGCTGGAACCTATCCAAGGCGAGGCCGGTGTGTACGTTCCCGACGACGGCTACCTGAAAAAATGCTACGACATCTGTAAGAAATACAACGTGCTGTTTATGGCCGACGAGGTGCAGTGCGGCATAGCCCGTACCGGCAAAATGCTGGCCTGCGACCACGAAGGCGTGCGTCCCGACCTGCTGATACTCGGCAAGGCCCTCGGCGGCGGCGTGGTGCCCGTTTCGGCAGTGCTGGCCGACGACGAGATAATGCTCAACATCAAACCCGGCGAGCACGGCTCCACTTTCGGCGGCAACCCCATAGCAGCCAAAGTCAGCATCGCCGCACTGCAGGTAATTAAAGACGAGCACCTTATGGAAAACGCCGAACGTCTCGGCAAGATTTTCCGCGACGAGATAAGCAAAGTGAACTCCCCGATGATAGAGAAAGTGCGCGGTAAAGGCCTGCTCAACGCCGTCATCATCCGTCCGAAAGACGGAAAAGAGGCTTGGGACGTGTGTCTGAAGATGCGCGACATGGGCGTGTTGGCAAAACCCACCCACCAGCACATCATCCGTTTCGCTCCGCCGCTGGTAATCACCGAAGAACAGCTCCGCGAAGCCATCGAGATTATCAAGAAAGCGATACTCTCGTTCGAATAAAGAAAAATTATAGTTTTTTCATTTTTAACCCGAGACCGCAGCAATGCGGTCTTTTTTTTGTGCACGGAAAATTTGGAAAAAAAATCAAACGGATTTGTTCAACTGCAAACTAAAAACTGCAAACTATAAACTATTACCAACCTTCGCCCTGTAGTACAGATACGCCAGAACCCACGCCACGATAATCAGTGCCAGAAAGACATAAAATGCTATGCTGCACCCTTTGTTGTCCGACTTGTCAGCGGATTGCCGACTCTGTGCCGACCGTTTCTTGAAAAACAGCGCTCCCAAAAGCACCACACCCACAAGCACCACGCTTACCACTATCCCTGTAATATCGATATTTGACATAATTTATAGAAGTTTGGAAGTACAAAAATACACATATTTTCTGGCAATGACAACTATTTCTGACAAAAAAAATGAAAAAAAACACGCTTCCCAGTCAATCATTTCACATAATCGCCTAATTGTTATACAATTAGAATAAAAAAAGAGATGATGTGGACATCATCTCTATTTTACTGACCAATGACCACAGACCTAAGACCTGTGACCTAAGACCAAATTACTGCTTCGGAGTTTTCCAGTCGAGGGCGAACTGTATGCCGGCCATCTGGTACAGTTGCCAGTGTCCCCATTTGCCCATGCCGCTGAAATCGGTGTCCCACTTGAGGTTGAGGGCGAAATTGACGGAGATGAACTTGTACAGACGGTAGTCAAGTTTCAGTTCGAAATCAAGGTCGGTCTCGAAGGTACGTTCCTGCAGCCAGTTTTTCTTGCCGAGGTCCTCCCAAGTCTCGTCGGTGCCGAGGGAGTACTTGGTTCTGGGTTTTGCTTCGGGATTGGATTCATCATAGGTGAAGTCCTTAATGTTGTCCCAAGCCATGTTCTTGGGTTTTGCATAGTCGTAGAAAAGCTCGATACGGGCATAGAGGTCGAGGTTGGGGAGGATGTCCTTTTTCAGGTACTGTGCTTTGATGTAGCTACCAAGTGCGAAATATGCATTTTTAATATTCTTGTATGTGTCGGGATTTTCGGGATCGAAAGGCTTGTCGGGGTCATCGGGGTCGTTCTGGATAACACCATAGTTAAGGCCGTCGATGATGAAGTTGTCGTTGCAGACAAAAGTTGTCTTTCCTGTCAAGAAGGATATCGACACCGACCAGTCGGTTTTCTTGTACTCAAACGAGAGAGCTGTGGTGAGGTAGGCAGGTGCGAAGAAATGCGATACCAATTTGCCCTCCTTGTCCTCGATTCCAGTATATTCGCGGCCTTCGCCGAACTGTGTCTTGAGGTTGGCGGTGAACGCTGCACCCCAGTCCTTGTAGGCTTTCCACGAAAGTGCCGAGGTGAGGTCTATCTTATCGTTGCTCTTGCGGCGTGTCTCGAAAAGTCCGCCCTCCTTGCTGTTGTCGAGGTCCTGCCATGCATAGCCGTAGGCGAGGTCGGCTATGTTGTCCCACACATATTTGGGGTGGGTGTACTTGTAGTTGCCGAAGAAAGTGGAGGTGATGTCTATCAACGAGTTACCCGATTTCGACCAGTTCTCGAAGAAGAACTCGCTCAGCTTGACGGCGGGTTTGGAGAGTGTGGTCCACTGTCCTTTGGGTTTCTCGGGGGCGGCCGAGTCGGCTGTGGCGGCCTCCATAACGATGTTTTCCGAATTGTCGTTGCAAACTACGGTGTCGCCGTCGGTGTTTGCCATGGTGGTGCCGGCCACAAGGCTTGCCACCGCAAAAAGCATAAAACGTTTCATTGTATTCATAATCTTACTCTTTATTTTTTTATTACTCTGTTTATTTCTTTGTAAATCAGATCCGTTTCGAAGCCTCGCGAGAGCAGGAAAGCCGTCAGCTTGCGCCGTTGCTCGTCGGGGGCGAGGGCTTTCAGAGCCCGCAACTTGGTCTGCGCCACGCTGTGCAGGGTGTCGGCGTAGAGCTGTTCGTCGAGCGACTGCAGTGCCTCAGCCACGTGTTTCTCGGCTATATGTTTCTGATACAGCTCGTAACGTATCTTATTGCGTCCGCATTTGCCGAATTTCAGACGGTCGTGGGCGAAGGCCGTGGCGAAGCGACTTTCGTCAATAAAACCCTCGGCCTCAAGCTCTTCCACAATCTTATCGGCATCCTGCGCCGGCACGTGCCACTGCTGTAGTTTCTTGCGCACGGCGAAGGCACACTGTTCGGCACGCGAGCAGTACATCTCTATCTTGGCGCGTATCACCGCAATATCAAAGCCTTTTTCGTCGTCATTTCCTTGCATATCGCTACAAATCATAATTTTACGTACCTGTTCGCGTTGCAAACACAACTGCAAATGTAATGTTTTTTATTTAATAATGCAAAAAAAATCGTATATTTGCAAGTTTGGCACGATTCCCGACAGGGATGCCTAACCATTGACACATAGACAAATACAATAAATCAAAACACTTGTTATGAAGATAGACAGCAAGAAAATCCTTACCCACGTGGGTATCATCATCATCTGCCTTGTAGTGGCAATAGCATATTTCAGTCCCGCTTTGAAAGGCAAAGTCATTAGTCAAGGTGATATTATGAACTCGCAGGCTATGAGCTATGAGCAAGACCAATACCGCAATAGCACAGGCGAATACACGCACTGGACTCCTGGCATGTTCAGCGGAATGCCCAGCTACCAAATATCAGTCGAGCCACAACATTCGGTGTTCACCACACTGAAACACGTACTCATTATGCGCGACCTCGGTTGGGAACGCAACATCGCAATACTTTTCCTCTACCTTCTGGGATTTTACATCTGCCTTGTGGCTATGGGCGTAAACCCGTGGATCAGCCTCATAGGCGCAATCGCCTTCGGACTAGGCAGTTACAATATTATAATAGTGGAGGCGGGACATATCACCAAAGCATGGGCCATTTCGATGATGGCTCCGATATTGGCAGGTATGGTGCTGGCTTTCAAACGAAAATACGTATGGGGAGGCATTCTGTTCACCCTTGCACTGGGTTTGCAGATAACCTTCAACCACATTCAGATAACCTACTACACCGTGCTTATGGCCGGAATCCTCGGCGTGGTGTATTTCATCTTCGCTATCAAGGAAAAGACTCTCAAACAGTTCCTTATCGGCGTTGGAGTATTGGTAATCGGCTCGGTACTCGTGTTGGCGACCAACTCGCGACATCTTATTGTCAATCAAGAATATGCCAAATACACCATGCGTGGCGGAAGCGAGATTTCGGTAACACCCGAAGACCTTTACAAAGACGGCGAACCCAAGTCGATAGCCGGCGAGAAATCGGGCCTGAACATCGACTACGCATACAACTGGAGCTACGGCAAGGGTGAGACGTTCACCATAATGATACCGGGATTCTACGGTGGCGGCAGCGGCGAGAAAGTGTCGCACGACTCGGAGTTCTATAAGAACTTCCGCAGCGAGCACGCTCCGCTCTACTGGGGCGACCAGCCTTTTACCAGCGGCCCCGTGTATTTTGGCGCTATTATAGTGTTCCTCTTCGTGTTCGGACTTTTCGTGGTGAAAGGTCCCGAACGTTGGTGGCTGCTTATCGCCACTTTCTTGGCAATACTTATGTCGTGGGGCAATAACCTGCTCGGTTTCAACGAGTTCCTATTCGACAACCTACCCTATTATAATAAATTCCGCACCCCGTCGATGAGCCTCGTCATAGCCAACGTGGCAATGGTGATGATGGCCATGCTGGCACTGAAAGCGGTGTTCGACAAGAAAAACGAAAACACTGCCGACAAACAATCCCTCAACCGTGCGTTGTACATCTCGGCCGGCATCACCGGAGGTCTGTGCCTGCTGTTCGTGCTGTTCGCCGGCTCGTTCTCCTACAGCGGCCTCTCCGACCAGCAGATGGCCCAGCAGTACGGCAACAACTGGCCGTACATCGAGCAAGCCCTGATGCAGGACCGCAAGGCGTTGCTGCGCGGCGACTCGTTCCGTTCCTTCGCACTCATCGCCCTCGCAGGCGTGATGATATGGCTTTTCATCAACAAAAAGATAAAGAAAGCATGGCCGGTGGTAGCCGTCATCGCCGCCCTTGTGGTGTTCGACCTCTGGGGTGTTGACAAACGCTACCTCAACGATGACAACTTCGTTTCCAAAAACCAGTTCGCCCTCTTCCCCTCTGAGGAAGACATGGCCATCGACCAGGCTGCCGCAGAGGTGGGCGACAAGGGCTACCGTGTGCTCGACATGGTGCACAACACCTTCAACGACGCCAAGCCATCGGCTTTCCACCACCAAATTGGAGGATACCACGCCGCCAAACTGCGCCGTTATCAGGATCTGATAGACTTCTACATCTCGCGGCATATCAATATGAACGTGCTTAATATGCTCAACGCACGCTACTTTGTAACGCCCAACGGCATAGAACGCAACATGTACGCCCTCGGCAACGCTTGGTTTGTCGATGCCACACAGCTTGTGAACAATCCCAACGAGGAGATCCTCGCCCTCAACAAATTCAACCCCGCCGACACTGCCATCGTGGGTGCCGACTTCGCCAAAAAGGTGCAGGGCAAAGAGCTGAGTCGCGACAGCAACTCCACAATCGAGATGCTGCACCAGACTCCCTACAACCCCGACTACGTGGCTTATAAGACACACACCACCAAAGATCAGCTGGCGGTGTTCAGCGAGATTTACTACGCTCCCGACTGGCGTGCCTACATCGACGGTCAGCCCGCCGAATACCTGCGTGTGAACTACATACTCCGCGCCATGGTGGTGCCCGCCGGCGACCACACCATCGAGTTCCGCAACGAGGCTCCAACACAACACAAATGGGACAAAGTAACCCTCGCCT
>JAEENM010000069.1 GCA_016283745.1 Bacteroidales bacterium
CACATCCAGCTGACTATCCAGAACAGGGTGAATACGCCCAAGGCTATCAGCAGGACTTTGGTCGTTGTACGTATTTTCATTGTTGATCCTCCTCGTTTTTGGTTAAAGACTCGTTGTATTTCTGCGCCACCTCGTCGATGGTGATGCCGTTCTTCTTCATCTCAACAAAGAGCTGCGGAAGTATGTTATCGTAGAAATTCCGCCTGCGGCTGTCGGTGATGAGTTTCACGGCGCCTTCCTTGACGAAATAGCCCTCGCCGCGACGCTTGAATATTATATCCTTCTCGGTAAGGTACTCGAAGGTGTGCAGCGCGGTGATGTTGTTCACCTCGTAGGTGATGGCCAAGTCGCGCACCGACGGTATGCGGCCGTACTCGTGGTAACGGCCCGACACGATGTCGTCGCACAGGTTCTCAGCCAGTTTCACATAAACAGGCATTGGTACGGTACTCATTGCTGTCCCTCCTCTTCTTTAAGACGGAAATATGTCCACACTTGCAGGAACGCCGACACCACAAGGGTTATCACCGCTATCGCCGTGGCAGTGCCCCACCACATGCCCACATCCACCGATTCGACATATAGTTTGAATTGGCTTATATATTCATCGGTGCTGAAATACATTGTGCCGCCCCCATCTTCAACGAAATGGCGGAATTTGAACAATATAATGGCTATCATCACAAAGAACATCACTATGGCGTAGGCGGCCACGCATGCCCACGTCTTTAGGGCACCGTTCTTTCTGAAAAACAACGCTCCGGCAAAGGCTATGCTCTCCAAGCCCAACAGTCCTACCAAAAAACTGGGCCAATTTACCGAAGTCAGCCACGATGCCCAGTGCCATTGCCCCCAGCTGAGCCATTTAAGACCCACTCCGAGCGTCTCGCCAAGACTCACGGCGACCATTACGGAAACAGGGACAAAGACAAAGGACAACAGCCACTGCGAAGCATATTTCTCCGCTGTGGTGGCAGGAAGCAGCAATACTCCGATACGACGGTTTCTGTCGGTATATTCGGCAAAAGTCATCATGCCGAGGGCAATTATCATGCCGAGGTAAAAAATTTCGCGAGCGGAATGAATCTGAAAAAGTCCGCTGCTTATCAGTTGCACCATAAAGAGCACCGCCATAAGTATGAAATAGTTTTTACGCACCGAAGTCCAATCGTGACGGACAACATGTTTTAATCTATTGAAACTAAACATTTTACTTTCCCTCCTATTATTTGTTGAACAATTCCATGATTTTCTGTTTGGCGTTGAAAGCCGCATTGAAAAGCAGCTCCACGTCCACGTCGCACTCCTCGCCGCCACGGTTGGGACGCACTATCTGCGTGCCGGCCACCGAAGGCTCGGAATATAGCACCTCGTCGGGGTTTTCGCTGCCGTCGGCGATGCCGAAATAGAGCTTGTCGCAAATGCGCTCCACGTCGGCGTTGAGCAACACATGGGTGTCGTCGAGGATAACCACCGCGTCGAGGATGTTCTTAATGTCGCGCACCTGATGGGTGCTTACCACGATAAGACGGTTTTCGGAGGCTTTTATCCGTAACAGCTTGCGCAACACCGTCTTGCTGGGGATGTCGAGACCGTTGGTGGGTTCGTCCAAGACCAACAGCGGAGTGTTGGCGGCAAAGGCGAAAGCTATGAACACCTTTTTGCGGGTGCCGAGACTCAGCTTGGCCAACGACTGGCGCAGGTCGGTGATCTCCCACTCGCGCAGATACTCCACAAAATCCGTCTCCGAGAAATCGGGATAGAACGGTGCGTTGATTTTCATATATTTGTCGATGCTCAGATGCACTTCGGGCATCTCCTCGGGCAGCATAAAGAGCTGCGACAGGCACTCGGCCTCGCGCTTGCGCGGCTCCCTGCCCAGCACCGTTACGGTGCCCTGCGTGGGGAAAAGCACACCCGACATCAGCTGCATCAAAGTGGTTTTGCCTACCCCGTTCTTGCCAAGGAGGCCTACTATTCTACCGGGCTCCAACGACAGGTCCACACCGTCGAGGACATTTTGGTTTTTCCGGTATCCGAACTTGAGATTTTTTATTTCTATCATATTGTTATGTGTTACTTGGTTATACTACCACTGACTTATAGTCCGGGTCACTTGTTTGTTGTGCTTTCAGCACTTTCTGTCCCCAGACTGTTAGTCTGGGTTAGCTACGTATTGTGCTTTCAGCACGTCTTGTATCCCCAGACTGTTAGTCTGGGTTAGTTGCTTATTGTGCTTTCAGCACGTCTTTGGTATCATAAACTTATTTTTATACGCATTTCTTATTTTTGTTGGTTGGTGGTGTCGTCGGGTTGGGACATCTGGCAGTCGAACGTACACCAGTTGTGCTTGTGTTTGTGCGAGATGTGTGGCGTGCCGTCGTGGTTTATACATTCTTTTGCACCGCTCTCGTAAGTCAGCACACATTCCTTGGCGAGAAGTTTTTTCATCACATCGGGATTGTTGCCTACTACGAAGGTTACAAAAGCGTTGCCCAAGGTTAGTGTCATGCCGTCGGACAACGACCTTCTTGTGCCTTTCATAAACTGCGCGAACTCGTCGTAATAGGCTTTCGACACGATAAAAGCTCCGTCGTACTGCTTTCCGCCCAATTTGAAGGTGAAAGAGAACTCCTTGCCCGACTTGTCGAACTGTATGTCAACAATATCGACGGGTTCAGTAAAATCGTCGGAATAGAGCTTCAGCGACTTGTCGTCGATGCGTTTCAGCACAATCTCCGCGTCGTTGTAGTAGTAGCACAGGCCGCAATTGCTAACCGACGAGTCTTTTTCGCTGTACATAAGCAGACGGTAGTCCTCGTCCTGAAAGAAGAAGGTGTTTGTGGTGCAGCCGCTGTCAGCAACCATCACCTGAACATCGCAACTTTCCATCAGATTGGCGAACTCCTCGTCGGTTATAGCCATATTGCAGTTGCCGTTCTCGGTTTTCAGCACTGCCCTTTCAGTTTTATTGTTTCCGCTTGAGCAGGAAGCGAAAATGCAGGCAACCGCCACAATGGCAACCGCCAAAGTTGCCCAAAATAATGCCTTTTTCATTTTTGATATTTTTTAATGTTATTACCTTGTTTTTTTGTTTTACACAATATTTATTTGGACTCTTCGTTGTAAATAAGTTATTTTTATGGGTTGGGGGCCTTTGTCCAGCCAAAGAAGTCCGAAAATCACGGGCAAAGGCCAACCCAGCCTACTTTCAAAATTATTTTTTTCATATTTTGTAGTTTTTCATTGGTTTGTCATTTATTTCAAATTCTTTATAATCTTTTATCGTTCAATATTTTATGGTGATATATCTATATATAACACTAATCATATAACACTGCAATATTACAATTATTATTTGAATAAACCAAATATTTTTGCAATTATTTTTAAAATAATTTACAAATAATTGATTTATAACAAATTACATGATAATTTTTTTTACAAAAATTACCATAAATGATCCATTAATTAATTCATGGATAATTCGTGAAAATTCACGTTTAAAATGTTGCGGCGTATTATTCGGACGCACGCAGTGCGTCCCTACGGGCGGGACAGGCGTTTTATGCCAGTCCTTCGGACTTCTAATTGGAATGTGTTACGTTCTTAGCAGGGGCTTACGCCACCTGCCTAATGTATGTCGCCCCTACGGGGCTATTTGGAAAACGCACGCAGTGCGTCCTTACAACTATCAATTATAAATTGTAAACTATTAACTATAAAATAGTTCCGAATTCCGCTCTCCGAATTCCGAACTATTTCCGTATCTTTGCATCGGGAAACGACAGCATCACACTTTTCCAACACTTTGACAATCCGACAGATAGATGAAACAACAAAACAACATAGAAGAAAAAATCGGTTTCGACAAGATTCGTGCCATGGTGAAAAAGGAATGTTCCAACGCCCTTGCACAACGCATGGCCGACCAGATGGGCTTCTGCAACGACTACGACCGCATCACCCTGCAGCTGCGCCAGACCGACGAGCTGCGCGAGATTCTGCTGATGGAGAACGCCTTCCCCTCGCAGGACTTCACCGACTTCAGCGAGTTGCTGCCCACTTTCAACGTGCTGGGCACCGTGATAGAGCTTCCCGCACTGTTCGACCTCAAGACCTCCCTCCGCACCATCGGCGAGTGTCTGCGTTTCTTTGCCAGCCACACCGACGACGAGAAATACCCCACCCTGCGCGCCCGCGCCGCCGAGATTTTCTTCGACGACGACGTTCTTTCACTCTGCAACCGCATCGTCGACGACCGCGGCGAGATGTACGACACCGCCTCCGACACCCTGCACGACATTCGTCGTCAGATAAACCTGAAACACAACGACATAGACCGCCGCATCTCGCAGACGCTAGCCCACGCCAAGCGCGAAGGCTGGGCGCCCGAAAACGCCGAGGTCACCTTCCGCAACGGCCGCATGGTGATACCCATGCTCGACACCCACCGCCGCAAGATCAAAGGCCTTATCCACGACGAGTCGGCCACACGGCAGACGGCCTACCTCGAGCCTGCCGAAGTGGTGGAGCTCAACAACGACCTGCGGGAGCTGGAGTTCGCCGAACAGCACGAAATCCACAAAATACTGCTCAACTTCACCGACGCCATACGTCCCAAAATCCCTACGCTGATGGAGGCTTACCGCTTTCTGGCGGAGATAGACTTCGTCCGCGCCAAGGCCCGCACCGCCATAGCCCTCAACGCCTTTGTGCCCAACGTGGTGAAAACGCAGAAAATGATATGGTACGGCGCACGGCATCCGCTACTGCAAATCAGTCTGCAACAGCAACATAAGGAGATTGTGCCTTTCAACCTCGAGATGAACGACGACACGCACGTGATGATTATCTCGGGTCCCAACTCGGGAGGCAAGTCGGTGTGCCTCAAGGCAATAGCATTACTGCAATATATGCTGCAGTCGGGGATGCCTGTAACGGCGAAAAGCACGTCGGAGTTCGGCATTTTCGACAAGCTGTTTATCGACATCGGCGACCAGCAGTCGATAGAGAACGACTTAAGCACCTACAGCTCACATCTTTACAACATGAAACACCTGCTCGCCATGGCCGACAGCCGCACTTTGTTTTTCATCGACGAGATGGGCTCCGGCACCGAGCCGGGGATTGGCGGCGCCATTGCCGAGGCGGTGCTGGAGACGCTCTACCGCAAAGAGGCGTGGGGCGTGGTCACCACCCACTACGCCAACCTGAAACTCATGGCCGACCGTCTGCCGAAAATCACCAACGCGGCAATGCTGTTCGACACGGACAAGATGCAACCGCTGTTCCAACTCTCGGCCAAGCACCCGGGGAGCTCCTTCGCTTTCGAGATTGCCCACAACATCGGCCTTCCCGACGAGGTGTTGCGTTCCGCCGAGGAGAAAATCGGCACCGGAATGCTGAATTTCGAGCAGCAGTTGCAACAGATTGAGGTTGAGAAACTTGAACTTAAACGTCAGCAGACGGAGTTCCAAGTGGCCGACGATTTCCTCAACGAGGTGATAGAAAAATACACTCGCTTGAGCGAAACTCTTGAAACTCAGAAACATAAAATTCTCTCCGACGCCCGCCACGAGGCCAAGCAGATTATCCGCGAGGCCAACAAGGCTGTGGAGCAGACCATTGCCGACATTAAAAAGGCTCAGGCCGAAAAAGAGGAGACCAAACGTCTGCGCAAAGAGCTGGAAAGCAAAGGACAAGAACTTGACAGCCAGCAGCAAAAGGCCGACACCGCGCGCCGTCAGTCGGCGAAGAAAGTGAAAAAGACGCCTGCCGAAACGCCTGCGGCTATCGACAACAGTCCTATCAAGGTGGGCGACATTGTGGGTATCGACGGACAGGAGACACTATGTCAAGTGATGGAGCTGAAAGGCAACAAGGCCGTGGTGGAGAGCGGCAGCATCCGCATGACGGTGAACACGGCTCTGCTGCATAAGACACTGAAAACCAAGTTACCGGAGCGACGTAAGCAAGATTCGCAGTCGCGGTTCCAGAGCATCTACGACGACCTCAACCGCAAGCGCGCCGACTTCTCCCCCACCCTCGACCTGCGCGGCCGACGTGTGGCGGAAGCCTTGGAGATGATAGAGAAACATATCGACGAAGCCAAGCTGCTGAGCGAAAGGGAGTTGCGTCTGCTACACGGCACCGGCTACGGCATCCTGAAAACCGCCATACGCGAATACCTGCGCAACAGCCGCGATGTGCGGTCGTTCCGCCCCGAGCGTCTGGAGCTGGGCGGCGAAGGCATAACCGTGGTGGAGCTGAGGTGATTTCGGAATTAGGATTTCGGAATTAGGGAACTCCTTGCCGCAAGCGGCAGTATTAATTCTCCTTGCCCTACGGGCTAAATTGCGAAGCAATCGTGAACACCTATGAAATAAATCAACAATGTGAACAAATCTAGGGAATCTTTAAAAATAACATTTCGCCGTAGGCGAAAGCAATTTACAAGATTTCCATAATTTCGCGAGTGAAACGAGCAGGAGAAAAAAAAACAAGATTTAATGAGCAATTAGTTCGATGTAAACGACTCAACAATTCAACAACTCAACAATTCAACAACCCAACACCTTCACAATAAAAAACCCCCTTTCTCGTTATCGTATCAAACACCCCTAAAAACAAAAAGTCATGGGTATCGGAAAGAACATCTGTCACCAGCTGAAGAACGTGCGCCGCAGCATTGCGGAGGAGAACGGCATACCGCTGGAAATCGAAGAATGCACCTACAATGGCGAATGCAGCGGCACCTGTCCCAAATGCGAGGCGGAGGTGCGCTATCTCGAAAGCGAGCTGGCCAAACGCATTAGTCTCGGCAAGGCGGCCACCATTGCAGGACTGGCAGTAGGACTCGCGGCAGGCACGGCACAGGCGCAGGCTCCCGTGAAACCCTCGGTAGTTCCCGACACATCCAGCCGCATAGTGGAGCCAGTGCACGGCGAGGTGATGACCTCCGAACCCGTTTTCGTAAATGTCGACGAGCCTCCCACATTCCCCGGCGGCGACGAGGCGTTGAAGAAATTTATCGAAGACAGCATACGTTATCCGAGAATAGCCGCCGAACAAAATATCGGCGGAATGGTTATCGTGACATTCACCGTGGAGACCGACGGCTCGATACACAACCCACGCATTGTGCGTGATGTGGGTGCTGGATGCGGCTTGGAGGCGTTGCGTCTCGTTAGCACGATGCCCAAATGGAATCCCGGTAAGATGAAAGGACACACCGTGCGTGTGCAATACGAACAGCCAATCTTTTTCGACAACGAGAAATACTATATTCCATTAATCGAAGGAGGCGCGCCAGCTGAGCCTGTCGATACCCCGAAACGAGAACCCGAACTTTGGGAAAAAATCATAGTAAAATAGAATTCCACACCATATCGGAGCCCCACCTTCACACCTTCACACCTTCACGCCTTAACACCTTCACATCTTCACACCTTCACAATAAAAACCCTCGTTTCTTGTTATCGTATCAAACACCCCTAAAAACAAAACGTCATGGGTATCGGAAAGAACATCTGTCACCAGCTGAAGAACGTGCGACGCAGCATTGCGGAGGAGAACGGCATACCGCTGGAAATCGAAGAATGCACCTACAAAGGCGAATGCAGCGGCACCTGTCCCAAATGCGAGGCGGAGGTTCGCTATCTCGAGAGCGAGCTGGCCAAACGCATAAGTCTCGGCAAGGCGGCCACCATTGCGGGGCTGGCGGTAGGACTTGCAGCAGGCACTGCACAGGCGCAGGCTCCCGTGAAACCCTCGGTAGTTCCCGACACCTCCAGCCGTGTTGTGGAGCCTCTGGCCGGCGAGGTGATGGCCCCCGACCCCGTTTTCGTAAATGTCGACGAGCCTCCCACATTCCCCGGCGGCGACGAGGCGTTGAAGAAATTCATCGAAGACAGCATACGTTACCCGTCGTTAGCGGCCGAACAGAATGTCGGCGGAATGGTTATCGTGACATTCACCGTGGAGACCGACGGCTCGATACATAACCCCCGCCTTTTGCGCGACGTGGGGGGCGGCTGCGGCCAGGAGGCGTTGCGTCTCGTCAGCATTATGCCCAAATGGAATCCCGGCAAGATGAAAGGACACACCGTGCGTGTGCAATACGAACAGCCGATCTTTTTCGACAACGAGAAATACGGCATCCCGCTGCTGATGGGGAAACCTGCGATAAAACCGGAAAACGAGCCGAAACCAGAAAGACCTCTACAAGGAATGCCCGCCCCCTCAAACAACTTTTTCCCCGACGGTGCCAATCAAATCATTGAAACCGATGGCACCAAAATCATCGTGAAATAGTATCCGACACCGTGTCGGTGACATAAAAAAAGAGACGATGCTTGCATCGTCTCTACAGGTACGGGCGAAAAATTTTTCGCCCCTACAAATTATTTCTTCAGCTGTTTTGTAGCGTCGTCGAGGGCATCCTCGAAGGTTTTCTGAATGCCGAGGGAGAAGGTTACGTCAACGTAGGGCTTTTTGGCACCGTCGTTGTTGTGGATATAGATGGCGTAGTACTGGTCGTTCATACGATAGTTCCATTCGCCGCCATCAATACCTTTTTCCAGCGATTTCTCGGCCATAGCCTCTTTGTTGGATTTCACGTAGGCGGGACCTTCTACGTTTTTGCCGTCCTGCGACATTTTCTTGGTGATTTCGTAGATTTTTCCTGCCCAAGCCTTGAATTCATCGGCGGTTATTGCTGTGCCGTCCTTTTTCTGGTACACGGCCACGGCGCGCGAGCCTTGGTCGCCGTCGAATTTGTCAAAACCTTCGGTCTGTTCGGTGAACTCGAAATCGGGCTGGATGTCGGCCAGAGTGAGGTTATAGACACGTTGCAGAGCGTCGGCACATTTCTCGATGCCGGTCATCTGGTCGAAAGACTTGGCACCCTGTTCGGTGGCGGCAGCCTCGTCGGTGTTTTCGTCGGTTTTGTTGGCGTTTCCGCCGCAAGCGGCTATCAGAGCCATGCTTGCTGTGCACATCAGTGCAAGAAATACTTTTTTCATGATAAATAATGTTATTTGTTATTAATTATTTGATTTTGTTTAAATTGTATATTCCAAAGTATATGTCTTACCCTTGAAGTTGAGTGTCATGGTGTTTCCGGAAATCGAGAAAGTGGCGTTGCCTTCGGCCTCACCGGTGGCGAGGTTTGTCATCGGCAGGGTGCCTTGTCCGCTCTGACGGGTGCCGGTATAGGTGTAAACACCCACATACTGGTCAATGAAAGGCTCGCCGTCGTTGTCGTAATAGTTGTGTATCAGACGGGCTTCCCTTTCGTGGACGGTTCCGTTGTAGAAAGCACCTCCAAGCTCCACTCCCACATAAACATAGTAACGTTCGCGTTCTATCGTTAGTGGCTCACTCTCGTAATGCCACGTGGTGTATTTCACCGCAGCCCAGTCGTCGTCGGCAGCACCGCCACCGCCGTTTCCATTTCCTCCGCCGTTGTCGTCGCCATTACCGTTACCACCACCGTTTTCGGCACTTCCATTACCGCTTCCAGCAGCACCAGTGGGGTATTTGTCGTCGCAGGATGTCGTCATCGCAAAAGCGAACATCGCCGCCAGCATTATTGCAAATACTTTTTTCATGATAAAAATGTTTAATTTGTCGTTTTCGAAATGTTTTGCAAAATTACGAATATTTTTTGATTTATTTGCAAACAGTCGTCATTTTTTTCAACACTATTGCGGACAGCCGCTGTTTAGGGGCAAAAAGAAAGAGACAATGCATGCATCGTCTCTACATTACCAATTTATCGTGCATAAATACGTAATCATGGTTGTTTAGCAAGATGATATGTCGCGTCAAACAACCGCAGCGTCATCGTATATCCCGAAATCAAGAATGTTGCTGTGCCCACCGTGACTTCGGTCTCAACGTTGGTAAGTGTGATGGTGCCGGCACCATTTGCCGCGTTGTATGTGAAACCGCCGTTGTATGACTCCGTCTCGGGCTCTTCGTCAACATATACGGTCTTAAACACCATGGCGTTGACGGTGCCAAAACGCACGATCACCGACAGGAAAGTGCTGTCCCCCGCAGTGCCGGTCTCGTATTTCCAATTGGTGTTCTGTATCGCCGAGGGGTCGTTGGGGTCGTCGGAGGGCGGGTTGCCCGGGTCCTCGAACATCGACTTGGTGTGTTCTATCTCCTCACCACCGAAAGAGATGATGAGCTTGTTGCCCTCCACTTTGAAGGTGAAATATTCCGGCTCGCCGTAGCAGCTGAGCGAGGCCTGACCGTCGCTTCCGTTGTATTTGTAGGTACCCCAGAAGTTCCATGCGGAGCCGTCGTCGAAATAACGCTCGTGGTGGAAAATGGTTTTGGAATCCTTGAAAGTAACTGTGCTCTCGAAAAGATCGTCGGTGTGCTTCCACGTGGTGCGGGACAATGAACTGTTGCCCCAGCCGTCGTTGTCGCCGTCATCTTTGGGGTCGCAGGAAACGAAAGGCAGTGTGAACATCGCAGCTACAAGAATCAAAAGTATTTTTTTCATATCGAAATGCTATTAATAATGTCTGTTTGTGTTTGCAAAATTACGTTTTTTTTCACAAACTTCACAGCCAAACATCACAAACAACAACGCTTAACAACCACAACGATTTAATTTTCAATTAAATATATTTTTAAAAAAAATATATCATAAAAAAAATGTATCTTTGCAAATTGCGAAAACAAAATCGCAACGTCATTTTACAAACAATTGAAAACTAATTAACACCCATAAGAAAATGAAAAAAGTAATAATCGCCACAATGGCCTGTATTGCTTTGGCAATAAGCGTTTCGGCACAAAACAGCCCTATTTTGTTCGGTTCCACCTACATACCGCAGAAAAACAACATAAACCCTGCGTTCTATCCGAGCGACAACACTTTCTACATCTCGCTTATTGGCTTCAATCCGGAACTGCATATGCCTCTTTCGAACAACGACATTTTCTACGAGGACAAGACCAACAACACCCACTATATGAACCTTTGGGACATGGGCGAAAAACTGAAAAAGGACAATAACCTGTTTTTCAACACCGACATACACCTGATAGGTTTCGGCATAAGGCTTCACAACCTTTTCGTGTCGTTCTCGGCAACCACCAACATCGACTTTCATTTCGGAGCTCCTACAGGACTTGTCTCGCTGCTTGCCAACAAGTTCGAAGGGATGGCCGGCAAGGAATACTCGGTTGTTGAGTCAAACATCGTACAAGCCACGGCCTACAACACCTTCGCTTTCGGCGGCGGCTACACCCTCGGCGACCTCACACTCGGCGCCCGTCTGAAACTGCACAACGGCATCTGCGACTTCCATTCCGACGACACCCGTTTCGACCTCTCTTTCGATGAAGACGGCAAACTCACCACCGCCATCATAGCCTACGATTTCACCGCCACCGGCTCACAGCTTTTCCACCAAAATACCTACGGCGACGTTATCAAGGCTTTCTTCTCCGGCAAAAACTGGGGCTACTCCTTCGACATAGGTGCAAAATACAAATGGAACATGTTCGAATTCTCGGCATCCATACTCGACCTCGGAAAAGGCATTCACTGGAAAAACGACATCATACGCCTCACTCCGCACGACAGAACCTATGTCACTTTTGAAGAAACCGACTTCGGACACGTGGTTGTGGACAACTGGGACTCCATAGGCAAGTCCATCGACGCCATCCTCGACACTCTCCAGACCAGCGACTCCACTGCCGGACAGCCCTACTGGACATCCATCCCCACCAAGCTCAACTTCGGCGTTATGGCCAATATTGGAAGTATTTTCCGCGCCGGCGTACTCTTCCACGGCGAGTTCGACAAAAACATCAGTTGTTTCGACAAATCGGGCAACCCCGTGGAGAAGACGCTGTTCCGCAACTCCACCTCTCTGGTGTTTGCCGCCAACCTCTACAACTGGCTTGAGGTGATGGCCACCTTCGCCGTGGTGAAGGACGGCAACAGAACCGACTGGTTCAACCCCGGCTTGGGTATCAATATCTCGTTGGCGAAACGGCTCCAAATCTACGCCCTGGCCAACTACGTATCAAGCCTACGACGCTCCGACATCAAGAGCACCAACTTCCAAGTGGGCCTCAACCTGATGTTCGGCAGCGGTCTGGCAAAGGTCATCAACAATGACTAACAGACGGTTAACCTCCATACTCTTCGTCTTGATGATGTGGCTTGGCGCCAACGCCCAGACCACACAGATAGCCCTGCTTAAATACGGCGGAGGAGGCGACTGGTACGCCAACCCCACCTCGCTAACCAACCTTATCAAATTCTGCAACACAGAACTCGGCACCAACCTCAACCCGCAGTACGCCACCGTCGACGTGGGCAGCGCCGATATCTTCAACTACCCGTTCCTGCACCTCACCGGACACGGCAACATAGTTTTCTCGCCCGCCGAGACACAAAACCTGCGTAACTACCTCATTGCCGGCGGTTTCCTGCATATCGACGACAACTACGGACTCAAGCCCTTCGCCGTGGCTCAGATGAAAAAGGTGTTCCCCGAGCTGGAATTTGTGGAGCTGCCTTTCTCCCACCCTATCTACCACCAGAAATACAACTTCCCCAACGGTCTGCCCAAAATCCACGAACACGACAATCTGCCGCCCAAAGGCTACGGACTTATCTACAACGGCCGGCTGGTCTGTTTCTTCACCTACGAGTGCGACCTCGGCGACGGCTGGGAGGATCAGGACGTGCACGGCGACAGCCAAGCCACCCGCACCAAAGCCCTGCAGATGGGAGCCAACATAATAAGCTACGTCTTTGGGAATTGAAAATTGAGAGTTGAATGTTGAAAATTAAAGTAATCAAGGGGCAGTTATCAGAATTCAGTTTTGAATGGGCGACAGAAAAAAGTAGTCCTGCAAACATAAATCAATAAATATAGTATTTCATACTTTCCCACAATAAAAACACCATATTTCAGTTATTACTCCCGTAAAAACACAACACAATGACAAAAAGACTTCTCCCTATCGCAATTGCGGCGACACTGCTTTTCGCCTGCGGCGGCAACAACAACCAGCCTTCGGGCGAGACAACGGAAAAGGACTACACTTCCGTAAAAACTCCCGATTTCAACGCCGACAGCGCTTTTTCATACGTTGAACAGCAACTTGCCTTCGGTCCGCGCATTCCCAACTCGCAGGCCCACGAAAAATGTGCCGAATACCTCGCCAACGCAATGAGGCAATGGACTGACACTGTGATAGTTCAGGACTTCAAGTCCACCCTTTGGGACAACACCTCGGCCAAAGGCAAAAACATCATTGCCTCCGTCAACCCCAAGGCCGACAACCGCATACTCCTCGCCGCCCACTGGGATTCGCGTGCCTACGCCGACCACGACCCCGACTCCACCAAATACCACCAGCCCATACTCGGTGCCAACGACGGTGCCAGCGGCGTGGCGGTGCTTATGGAGATGGCACGCATCTTCCGCCAGAACGACATAAACATCGGAATCGACTATATCTTCTTCGACCTAGAGGACCAGGGCTCACCCACCTTCGCCGACTCTTACCAGAACGACTCGTGGTGTCTCGGAGCACAATATTGGGCCACACACCCGCACATTCCTTTCTATAACGCACAATACGGCATCCTACTCGATATGGTGGGCGGTTTCAACCCGCGTTTCACCAAAGAGGAGGTGTCGAGAAACTTCGCCCCCGGCATCACCAACAAACTGTGGACAGTGGCGCAACAGCTGGGCTACGGCAAAATCTTCGAAAACTCGGAGTCAGAAGCCATCCTCGACGACCACCTCTACATCAACCAAAACACCAACATCCCGATGGTGGACATCGTCTGCAACCAGTCCGACAAAAACTTCTTCGAGCATTGGCACACCCAAGGCGACAACCTCGACGCCATCGACCGCAACACCCTCGCGCTTGTGGCGAAAGTCATAATGACAATGATAATCGGTGACAACCAATAACTTATGAAAAAAACGTTTGCCATATTACTGCTTGCCTGTCTCGCCCTCTGCTCGTGCAAGAAGGACGAGGAAGCGCCGCTGGCCTACGTCAATTTCAGCATCAATCCCGACAGTCCGGCCTACAGCGGTCTTAACACCGTGGGCGGTTACGAGTACCTCACGGGCGGCTACTGCGGTGTGGTGGTGTTCCGCATCTCGTGGACCGATTTCGTAGCCTACGAACGAGGATGCCCCATCCACAACAGCACCGGCGTGGAGGTGGACCCCGACAACTCGGTGATTATGGAATGCCCCGAATGCCACTCGCAGTTCATCTACACCGACGGCACGCCGATACAAGGTCCGGCACGCAGTCCCCTGCGTCAGTACAACGCCGTCTATAGCGGCGGAATGCTCCACGTATATAACTAATTTTCAGTTATATACCGCCAACAAGCACCTATTTTGCCAAATAATAAAGCTTTGTAACACTTTTTTTTGTATATTTGTGATTCCACTCGACGTGGAATAAATACATTATTATCCTAATAACCAAAGAGTTACAAAACAACGGACAAAAAATGAACGCTGCCAATATCCGCAAAAAGATGCACATCTGGCGTCTGAGACACATCTCGGAACGTTATTTCGTTCTGATACTCAGCGTCTTGGTCGGTGCTGGTGCAGGTTTGGCCGCAGTGATACTGAAAACCCTTGTCCGCAAGACTTACGTGCTGCTTATGCACATCCGTGTTGATGTGTTCGGAGGGGCTAACATCCTTCTGCTTATTTTTCCCGCCATCGGCATAATACTTACCGTTCTGTTTCTCAAATACATAGTCCGCAACAAGATTGGCCACGGCATTCCTAACGTACTCTACGCCATCTCGCGCGGAGGCGGAAAAATGCCGCGGCACAACATGTACAGCTCCATCATTGCTTCCACCATCACCGTGGCGTTCGGCGGCTCCGTAGGACTTGAGGCTCCTATCGCCACCACGGGCAGCGCCATAGGCTCCAACATAGGACAGTGGTTCCACCTGAAACACAAAAACATCATACTCCTGCTCGGATGCGGTGCGGCAGGCGCAATAGCAGGCATCTTCAAAGCCCCGATAGCGGGAATACTGTTTGTGCTGGAGATACTGATGTTCGACATCTCGATGACCGCCGCCATCCCGCTCCTAATCTCGTCCATCACCGCCTCCACCCTCGCCTATTTCCTTATGGGAACCGACGTGCAGTTCGCCTTCCAGATTCAGGATGCGTTCCAAATAACGCAGATTCCCTTCTTTATGGTGCTCGGACTCTTCTGCGCCCTTGTTTCAGTGTATTTCCTACGTGTAAACCTCAATATCGAAGGGTTGTTTGCCAAAATCGAAAAACCGTGGGTGAAGATACTCATCGGCGGCACCCTGCTGGGCATACTCATTTTCTTGTGTCCTCCCCTTTTCGGTGAAGGTTACTCACAGCTCAACGACCTACTCCACGGCGACCCCAACTCGTTCATAACCAACAGTTTCTTCATCTCGCCCAATGCAGCCCCGTGGATTATGCTGCTCGGGTTGTTCGGCATCATAGCGCTGAAAGCCGTGGCTACCTCGGTAACCATCGGCAGCGGCGGCGTGGGCGGCACCTTCGGTCCTTCGTTAGTGATTGGCGGACTCAGCGGCTTTTTCGTCGCGGCACTGCTCAACCAGATGGGACTAGAACTGCCGTTGGCCAACTTCGCCCTTGTGGGAATGGCCGGCGTGATGGCCGGTGTGATGCACGCCCCTCTGATGGCCACCTTCCTTATTGCCGAGATAACCGGCGGCTACGGACTTTTCGCACCGCTGTTGGTAACAACCACAATAACTTACATCTGCGTACGTCCGTTCGAGCGGCACTCCATCTACACACGCAAGCTGGCAAAGCACGGCGACCTGCTCACCCACAACAAGGACAAGTCCGCTTGGCAGCTGATGGACATGCAGAAACTTATCGAAACGAATTTTGTGATAGTGCGTAGCGGCGACAAGCTACGCGACCTCATCACCGCCATAGAGTCGTCGAAACGCAACATTTTCCCCGTGCTCGACGAAAACGACAAATTCCTTGGCGTGATAGTCCTCGACGACGTGCGTAAGATAATCTTCAAACCCGAACTTTACGACAAATATTCCGTCGACGAGCTTATGTACCCACTCTCCGAAGGCGACTGCGTACGCATCACCGACTCCATGTCCGACGTGGTGAACAAATTCAAGGTGGGACAGCGCTACAACCTTGTGGTTATCGACAACGACAACAACTACATCGGTTTCCTGTCGCGCGCCAACACCTTCTCCGCCTACCGGCAGTTTGTGTCGGAATTCTCGGATGAATAGTTTTTATTTCGGAACCTTTAGCTCGGCGCAGCCAATTCGGATTTAGGATTTCGGAATTGGGCGGTTGCCGGTAGTATTTATTTCGGATTTCGGAATTATCTTTTAAGTGAAAATGTGAAGGTGTTCTTCCTCCAACCAATTACTAATTACTAATTACCAATTACTAATTAATCAAAATCTTATCTGCACTGTCAATCCTGTAGAAGGACTTGAAAATCCGTTGCCGAAATCAAACATATCCACATTGGGACGCAGATGGAGACTGATGTCTTCGTTTATCTCGAAATCGAACAGATGGCCATAGACGTAGGCGTCGATGATATTGAGCGCATAGAACAAGCCACCAATTATGATAGAGAGCTGGAAATTGCGGTTGTACGACTGGTATATGCTGTAGATATTGGCGTCGGGATAGTTGGCGTACCGTTCCATCAGGGCGTCGGTGTTGCCGTTTTGACGGTTTATCAGCTCGTTCTTAAACTTCTCCCTGCTTTGGTAATTAGTTATGGCAAAATATGTTACGCCAGCCGCTCCAGCATAGATTATCGGTATTTTCCACGCCTGTTTGTTGTACACCTGTCCCAATCCCGGCAAAGCCACGGACATCCACATCGCTTTTGTAGGAGAGTGTACGGGCATCGAATCCACAACCACAGTGTCGGCAGTTACCTGTAAACCGTTCACATCGGTAACCGGTGTTACCGACACAGCCTTGTCAGATGGTTCGATCCGGTGCAACCTCTTGTAAGCCGACGACTTGCGAACAGATGTCTTCGTGGTGTCTTTGGCATAAACTGTTAATTCCTTCGCCCTGACAGTATCCTGAGCCACAGCGTTTTGCAAGAACAACAATACGACACAGAGAGTAACAGCCAAAGCCCTTACCCTCTGCAAAATGTCTTTTATATTCCTGCAAGGAATCATTTATTCTGGATAATCTTTACAATGCGTTGAAAATCAGAGTCGTTGTTAAAATAGATTGTAAGACTGCCCTTACCCTTGCGTGAGCGTTTTATCTCCACCTCGGACTGAATATATTTTTTCAGTTCCTGTTTAGTGTTTTCGTGCAGTTCGGGCAACGGCTGCTTGACAGATTTCTTTGCCGCGGGCTTGCTGTTTGCGGCAATCAGGCTTTTAGCCAGACTCTCTGTCTGACGCACCGAAAGGTCGTTGTCGGTTATCTCTTTCAGAAGTCGCAGTTGTATGTCGGCATCTTCCAAGGTAATCATAGCACGGGCGTGTGCCATGCTTATAGTATTGTCTTTCAGCGCAATCTGCACCTCGGCGGGAAGTTTCAGCAGTCGCAGGTAGTTGGTGATGGTGGAGCGGTTTTTGCCCACTTTCTCGCTCAGCTGTTCCTGTGTCAAACCGCATTCCTCGATAAGGGTGGAATACGAAAGGGCGATCTCCATCGCGTTGAGGTTTTCGCGCTGCACATTCTCCACAATGGCCATCTCCATCATCTGCTGGTCGGTGGCGGTGCGTATATATGCCGGTATTTCCGTCAGTTTTGCCATTTTGGCGGCACGCAGACGGCGCTCGCCGGCGATAAGCTGGTATTTGCCTGTCTCGAGACGACGCACGGTGATAGGTGTTATCACGCCCTGCTGACGTATGGAGTCGGCGAGTTCGGCGAGGCTCTCCTCGTCAAAATCCTTGCGCGGCTGATACGGGTTTGTCTCGATGTCCTTTATCTTGAGTTTGCCTATTTCGGTGGCCACTTTTACCACTTCGGTTGTTGCACCGAGCAGTGAGCCCAAGCCACGTCCAAGAGCCTCTTTCTTAGCTTTTGCCATAACAATGATTATTGTTTGTTTCTGGTGATGATTTCGCGGGCTAGGTTGAGGTAATTAACGGAGCCCGTGCAACTTGCATCGTACATTATGATAGTTTCGCCGTGACTGGGCGCTTCGCTCAGCTTAGTGTTGCGGTAGATAAGGGTGTCGAACACCATTCCTTGGAAATGGGTGCGCACATCCTCCACCACCTGACGGGCCAAGCGCAGACGCGAGTCGAACATCGTTATCACAATGCCCTCTATCGAAAGGCCTGTGTTGAGGTGTGTCTGCACTATCTTGATGGTATTCAGCAGCTTGCCCAAGCCTTCGAGGGCGAAATATTCGCTCTGCACCGGGATGATCACCGAGTCGGAGGCGGTGAGTGCGTTCACCGTTATCATACCCAGCGACGGCGAGCAGTCGATGATGATATAATCGTATGCGTCGCGGACTTCGGCGAGAGCCTCTTTCATGTAGAACTCGCGGCGGGGCTGTTCCACCAGCTCCACTTCGGCGCCCACAAGGTCGATGCAAGTAGGCAGCACGCTGAGGTTAGGTGTGTTCGTCTCCACAATGCAGTCTTTGGCTTTCACCTCGCCCATTATGCATTTGTAAGTGCCGTAGGTCGTGGCCGAGTCGGGGTCCACACCCACGCCGGAAGTGGCGTTGGCCTGCGGGTCGGCGTCGACAAGCAGCACTTTGTTTTCGAGAACGGCGAGAGCCGCGCCCAAATTGATAGCCGTGGTCGTTTTCCCAACTCCACCTTTCTGATTTGCTATTGCTATTATTTTTCCCATTGGACTATCGTTTAAAGGGTTGCGTAATTAAAAGTTCACGTCAATCGACGAGATGTCGTCAAGTATTTTCTCGTCGTCGCTCTTCGGCGATTCTGTCATCCTCGGTTCCTCTTCGGGTTCTTCGGGCACTTCGCCGGTTTCGACGAATTTCAAAGCCACGTTGAGGCCGTTGGCGAATTTCTCGAAGTCCTCGGGATAGAGGAACATCTTGCTTTTTTCGTAATAAAAACGTCCTGTTTGATCATCGAAATTCTTGCGGCTTTCGGTGATAGTGATGAATTTGTCGCCCGCACGTGTCTCTTTCACATCAAAAAAATAAGTGCGTTTGCCTGCTTTTACCACTTTCGAAAACAGTTCTTCTCTTTCTCTGTTGTTGTGTGATTCCATCTCTTTGTGTTTTAGTATTTTATGGTAAAGTTTTATTTAAAATTTCGTTTTCTCGTTTTCAAGCCATTGCTCACGGCATTCACTCTGCCGAACCGGAATGTTTTTTGTTTGTCATAATCTCCAAAATCATGTCGTCAGTTTCGTTCATGCCCTCCTTGCCTATCTTGCACACGTTCTGTATCGAGCGGTCGGTGTCGGCTTCGGAAAGTCCGTCGGTCTCGTCAACCACTTTGGTGTGCAGGGCGAGTTCGGCGGTAACGAAAGCGGAGTAGATTCCCGTGGCCACTTTCAGTGCGCAACTGGGCTTGGCGCCGTCGCAGAGCATTCCCGTAAGGGTGTTTATCATATTCTTGATAGCAAAGGTAATCTGCTTATAATCACCGCCTTGCATATACGTCAGTGCCGAGGTCACGCCGATGGAGGCGTTCACCACACCGCACAGTGCCGACAGGCGTCCGATGCCGTGTTTCACGTAAATCGACATCAGGTGACTCATTATCAGCCCGCGGGTGATTGTCTCGTCGGAACAGTTTTTCAGTTTGCCGTATTCGTAGACGGGGATGGTGCAGGTGATGCCTTGGTTGCCGCTACCTGAGTTGCTGTACACGGGCACCGTGCATCCGTCCATACGTGCGTCGGAGGCCGCCACGGTCTTGGCCACGGTGGTATGCACCACGTCGCCGTGTGCCATGTCCATCAGCAGCTTGCCTGTGGT
>JAEENM010000070.1 GCA_016283745.1 Bacteroidales bacterium
GCGCAGAAATACAACGAGTCTTTAACCAAAAACGAGGAGGATCAACAATGAAAATACGTACAACGACCAAAGTCCTGCTGATAGCCTTGGGCGTATTCACCCTGTTCTGGATAGTCAGCTGGATGTGTATGTGAGTTCGGAATTAGGATTTCGGAATTCGGAACCTTTAGCTCGGCGCAGCCAATTGTGATTTTGCCCGTAGGGACGCACTGCGTGCGTCCGAATACATTTTTTGAACGCGAATTGCCATAACACCTGAAAGGTTGATGAACACCGCTAAAATAAATAAATTTGTGAATAATTGCCCATAAATAAATTAATGGTACATTCACGGGAATTTTTGTGAAAAATGTGGTGGAATGTGTAGAGACGTGCTGCAGCGCGTCTCTACATTTGCGGTCGTTGCGAAAAACAAATATTATTGTGGTTTAAAAAAATATTTTGCCAATTCGGAAAAAAAATGTATCTTTGCGAAAAATTTCGCAACGAAAAATTTCGCAATTGTAAAACATTGATAATATGAATCCTTTTAGATTTGGAACAATAGTCGAAGGCTCATTTTTTACCGACAGGGTAGCCGAAACCGAGATGCTGAAACAGAAACTGGACAGCGAAAATCATATAATTCTTATCAGTCCGCGACGTTTCGGCAAGAGCAGTCTTGTGCAGCGGGTGCTGTCTCAAACAGGACGCCCCACCATACAACTCGACCTGCAATATGTGTTGAGTGTTGACGATTTTGCATCCCAGCTTCTGAAGGCCGTCTTTAAGTTATTCCCAATGAGAAAAGTGCGTCACGCCATGTCGCACTTCCGCATATATCCGATAATATCGACCAATGCGGTTACTGGCACTGTGGATGTAACTTTTCAGCCCACTGTAAACGGCAGTGTGCTTTTGGAGGATGCAATGGCATTGATTGAAAAGATAACGTCGCCAGAACGCAGGCTGATTGTTGTTCTTGATGAATTTCAGGAAGTTGTAAAAATCCAGAAAGGTTTCGATAAACAGCTCCGCTCGCTTATGCAACGACAGAAAAACCTGAACTATATCCTTTTGGGAAGTCAGGAGTCGATGATGGAGGCCATTTTTGAAAAGAAAAAATCTCCATTTTATCATTTTGGGCAATTGATACGTCTTCAAAAAATACCATACGACGATTTTCACAACTACATTACCGAACGTCTTGCTTACAATGCCGAAGCTGTTGCAGAGGAGATTCTGCAATTCACCTCCTGTCATCCATATTATACACAGCAATTGGCTTCGCAGGTTTGGGAGATGATGGAGTATCAAAAAATCAAAGACGACGTGGTGAATAAGGCTATTGTGGCGTTGGTGTCCATGCACGACCTTGATTATGAGCGTCTTTGGCAAAACTTGAACCGCACCGATCGCAACACTCTCCGCGATTTGGCAGAAAACAAACAGCCTTTACAAAACCGAAACAAGGCCACCAGCACATCTTATAGTTCACTGCAAAGAATGATAAAATCGGGTATTGTAATTAAAACAACAAACTATGAGATTGAGGACCCGTTTTTCAACCAATGGATTGTTAAGAATGTAATCCAGTGATTGCGAAAAATTTCGTTGCGAAATTTTTCGCAATTGTAAAGTGTTTGTAATTAACAAGTTGTAGTAAATGAATAAAATTTTTGGTATAAACAACTAATCACTAATCACAAAATAATCAACAATGAAACTCAAACAGATAACAACCATATTTCTCCTGACGCTGACTACAATCTGTGTCAACGCCCAGGCCATCAAAGGACGTATCACCGACAAGAAAAACGGCGAGGCGGTGCCTTTCGCCAACGTGATGATTATGACCGACACCTCGGCCAACGCCCGTCTGCTCACCGGTGCCGTTACCGACATGGACGGCCGTTTTTCGCTGCAGGGCAAACCCGACGGCAAAGTGCTTAAAATACAGTTCGTGGGCTACGACACCAAGTTCATCGACCTTTCGTCGCGGCTCAAGTCCGGCGGCACCATCGACCTCGGCGACATAGCCATAAGCCAGAGTGCCACAGCGTTGAAAGAGGTCTCCGTCACCGCCCTGCGCAAACGCTACACCATGGAAGCGGACAAAATTGTGATGAACGTGGACGACGGCGTTACGGCCACCAGCGCCAACGTGTTCGAAATGCTGAAAAAAGTGCCCGGGGTGATGGTGGACAACAACGAAAACATCACCCTCAACGGCAAGAGCGGCATACTGTTCCAGTTCAACGGCCGCGATATACGTATGCCCTTCGAGAGCATGAAAGCCATCCTGAAAAGCATGCCGGCCAACACGGTGGCAAAAATAGAAACCGTCAACAATCCGTCGGCCAAATACGAGGCCGAAGGCACAGCGGGCATCATCAACATTATAATGGCTCAGGCGCAAACCGAGGGGTTTTCAGGCACAGTGTCGTCGTGGAGCGGACTCACCAAAGATTTCCGCACTTTCAACAACGCCTCGTTGCAGTATGTGAACGACCGCTGGACGCTCTCGGCCAACGGCGGGTTCGGCATTTTCAACAGCCTGATGCAAAGCGAGAGCAAGCAATACCTGTGGCAGGGCGCCGACACAACGCTGATACACCTGCAGCCCGTGGAGGAGCATAACAAGTTCCGCTCGGCAAACTTCAGTTTTTCCGCCGACTACAAAATCGATTCCAACAACTCGGTAGGAGGGATGTTCTCCTTCAACCGTCACCGCAGCCCCGTTGTGGAAGACAACCCCGACAGGGTTTTCCTCGTTTCGCAATACCCCTATACCGACGTGCTTTCGTCGTACACCAGCCACACCGACAATCCCAATGTGAGCAACAGCTACGTGGGCAATATCTACTACAACCACCGTTTGGACACCATAGGCAGCCAGATGTCGCTCTCTTTCGATTTCGACAACAACGCCAACGATGTCGCCAGCATGGTGAAAACCCGTTACTATTATGGCAATCTCGACAGCCTTACGAGCACCGACGACCCCTGCGACAGCACCGAAAACCGTTACAGCTCCTATGCCCTCAAGTTCGATGCCGTGCAGCAGTTCAACAAAAAAATGGGGCTGGAATATGGGCTTAAGTCGCGTATCTCGTTGGTGGATAACAATTTCCGTCACTCTGCAAGTGAAGATCCTCTGCTTTCGCCTATTTCCAACCATCTGAAATACAAGGAGAACGTAAATGCCGCCTACCTCAATTTCTCCCACAAGGTGAACGACAAACTGTCGTACCGCGCCGGACTGCGTTTCGAACACACTTACACCAACATCGAGTCGGTTACAAGCGGCATCGATACCTCCAACAACTATTTCAACCTGTTCCCCAACTTCAGCGTCAGCTACCGCTTAGGGCAGGCGCACAGCCTTTCGTTGAGCTACGCCTACCGCATCACCCGTCCCGACTACAACTCGCTCAACCCCTTTGTTACCCAAACCAGCATCTACGCCTATTCGTCGGGAAACCCCGACCTGCTGCCGCAGTACTCGCACCGTGTGGACCTCAGCATGAGCCTGTTCTATATGTTTTTCATCACCGCCAGCTACGGCTACGAAAACAACGAAATCAACAACATCACCACCGCCATGCCCGGACATATTGCCACCATACAGAAGCCCTACAACATCGGACATCAGCAGTTTGCCTCGCTGGGACTCAGCGGTATGCTTCCACTCGGCCCTGTGGAGTGGACTTTCTGGATGCAAGGCTCTTACAATCAGGCCAAAGCCGACAGCCCGCAGCTTACCATGAACGTGGAAACCTTCAGCTTTATGACTTGGCAGTCGCTGGCCGTAAAACTGCCTTGGGAGCTGAAACTATCGGCCAACTGTTTCTACCTTTCGGGTATGTACCGCGAGGGTATGCAGATGGGCGACATGCTGACCTTCAACACCTCGCTGTCGCGATATTTCTTCAACAGGGCGCTGCAGGTATCTGTAGGAGTGCAGAACATACCGCGCCGCAAACTCGAAATCGAAGGCAGCTACAACAATTACCGCAACGAAATGAGTATTCTGTGGGAAAAACCCTACCTTACCCTGCAGATACAATACACCTTCGGCAAAACCGCCAACAACAACACCCTCAAACGTATCAAATCCGATGATATGGACGACCGTGCCGGCTCTAACAGCGGTGTGCAGCAGCCCGGCGCCAACACCGGCGGAGGAATGGGACAGTGATAGTTGAAAGTTGAAAGTTGAAAGTTGAAAGTTGAAAGTTGAAATTGCATGCTATTGACCACCAACGATCTTTTTCACTGTTCACAGGTCACCAACAAAATAAAAAAATCCCATTTTCAAAATACTATTTCGCGACAATATTCGTTATTATATGTTATTTTGCACGTATTACAGATATGAAAGAAGCTAAACGTTTGATATTGTCGCTTATAGTGATGGCCGTTGTGTCCTCGGCAACAGCGCAGCAAGACACTCTGCAATGTTTTACCGTGGGATTTAATTTCGGAACCATGTTTTCCTCGGGCGAGAAGATTATGAGCAGCGGCGAAAAGACCGACCTCGTAAAAAATCCTTTCCTCAATTTCGGTGTCGATGTTATGTACAAATTCCGCAGAAACTGGGTGCTCGGTGTCGAAGGCGACCTCTATTTCGGCAACGACAACCTCAAACACCGCGAGGAGCGTCTGTCGCACCTCTACGCCAACGGCGCTGTGATAGGCGGCGGCGGCGGCGACGCGGGGGTGGAGGCCTTCAATCGCGGACTGAGTTTCGTGGCCTCGGTGGGCAAGATAATTCCTGTGTCGAAGAAAAATCCCAACTCGGGGATATTTCTTATGCTTGGTGGCGGTTTCACCCAAAGTCAGATAATATACAGCGTGCAGGCCGAGGAGGCCCCCCAGCTCACTGGCGACTACGCCCTGCTCTACGACCACCAGCAGCGCGGCCCGGTGCTGATGGAGAATCTCGGCTACTGGTTTATGAGCAACAGCCGCACCTATTTCAACTTCGTCCTCTCTTTCGAGATGCAGCAGCATTTCACCCGCTCCACACGCGACTATGTGATAGATAACTACATGGGTATCAGCGGTA
>JAEENM010000071.1 GCA_016283745.1 Bacteroidales bacterium
AACGAGCATAATAGTAGTTTTGGAAATGGTGTAATACCCAAGTACTCCTTTAACGCCAAGGAACTTGATGAGGAGACTGGGATGTACTACTACGAGGCCCGTTACATGGCTCCGCCGGTGTTTATAAGCAGAGACCCGCTGTTTGAGAAATATCCGACAATAAGTCCTTATACTTACTGCGCCAATAACCCGGTGAAGTACGTGGATCCGACGGGGGAAGAATTTGGTGACTATTATGATCTTAAGGGGAATTATTTGGGTTGGGATGGACGTTGGGATGATAACGTATATATTGTTAAAGATGATTTTGTTAATAAAAATAGCAACGGTACTATAAAAACGGATGAAATGAACCCTTTATTAAAAACTACCTATAAAACTTTGGAAACTATTTGTACTGTATTTTATAAAGCTTGGACTAATGGAGGTAAAAATGAAGAACCTGCTGTCGTAGTAGAGGGTTTATTATCAATATATGGTAAGACTGGCGGTGTTGGTTCAGATGGTAAAGACGAATGCTATCTACCTCCTGTGCCTGAACCTCTAAAAGGATTCAGGATTACTTCTATACACTCACACCCATTTAAATTAAATACAGATAATGTATTTGAAAAACCTGCCTATCATGTTGTGGAACCATCAGATGACGATATAAATACTTTTAGAAATCAGGACATTAATATCATAATAGGATATGTTTATAAACCTAAAAAAAACAGTGAAGCATATCCGAACTCCAGTGAAAAGATAGGGGCAGTTTTTTATAATGCAAATAGTGTTGAAATAATGAGGATGAGAATGCACTCAATATTTAAAATAATAGGAAATAGAGCAAGGGCAAAACAAAATAGATTTAATATGTTTATCAAAAATCATTTGAAACAATGAAATACATTAGATACATATTTTTAATTTTACTATTGCAGTTATCAAATATCGTTTATTCACAGTCTGCATGGCAAGAGAATGTACGAGTCTTATCGGACAATCTAAAAAATAACGACTGTGTATCAATTCCAAAAATATTGTTTTTTAACGGTGCAATTGTTCCCGTAGCTTTTGGGAAAATTACATACCAAAACAAACAAGATTCCATAGATACAATACCTTTTATGTACTATTTTGGAAGAATTGAATTACCGAAAAAAGATTGCCTTGCTATACTTGAAAACAAAAATGATTCTGCTACGGATTTACTTTTCACTCTTTATATCGATACGATGATAACCAAAATGTATGAAGGAGCACCACCAAGCGGTATATGTGTTTTAAATGTACGCATGAGCTTTTGGTGTTTTAGAAATTTGACGTCATCAAACATGACACACCTGATAAAACAAAGCTATTGGGCTATTACGTCAATTGGAGATTCCTATAAAGTTAACTTTAATGACTATCAAGAAGAAGGGTGGCAATATTTTAATCTCCCCGACCAAGAAGACAAACAAAGCAAAAAAAATAAACGCATGATGAAAAGATTAGATCTGTTATCCCGGAAACAATATTCCAATCAAACATTATTTATGGGGAATTACATATTTTTAGGTAGTTATTTTTTTTTCAAGTAGAAAAATCAAACCGCAAATGCCACACACAGACGCTACATATAACCCCTCTAGCGCAAGCACCCACCAGCTTGTAAGCGCCGCCAACGCGCAAACCTACGCCCTTAGCGTAACCTACGGCGACTGGGGCAAGATACAGGAGTACGGCCTGCAGCAGACCGACCTTGGCAACAATGTAACCACCAGCCAGACACGCACCTACAGCTACGGCAGCCTTAACGAAGGGCAGACCACCTTTGCCCCAAACAACATAAGCTATGCCGACGGAACCAACGTAAACGAGCAGTACGGAATAAACGGCAGCCTGCAGCGCAGGGAGACCGCCACCCCCGGCAACCAGCCAAGCGAGGAACTCTACCGCTTTGGCGCGGACGGCAACCTGCGGCTGTACAGCTACGACAGGCTTTTCTACTCCCTGTACGGCTACGACGGAGGCACCGCCCGCACCTACAAATACAGTTTTGACCTAAACCCCAACTGGGTAAACGGCAGACTTGAGTCTGTAAACTTTAGTATGCACAATGCTATGTTCTACCCGAATAGCTATCTTAACTTTAATAATGACGGCTACTACACAAAGCACTACTACAACGGCATGGAGCGCATTGCAAGCCGCTTGGGAGATAATAATTTATCACTTGCTACCCATGACCCCGAACTGCAAGACCGTAAATGGCAGTTGGACAGCAATATACGCCGCAATATAGTTGATATTACGGGTTACGATTTCCTGCCAGTTGGTGAGGAGCAAACTCTGGAAGACCCCAAACCGATTTACGAGTTACCTGTTATTGGCATAAGTAACCTACTGCCTTCTGCCGATGGCATTTACTACTACCACAGCAACCATTTAGGAAGCACGTGCTATGTTACGGATGAAAATGCTATAGTACAACAGGGATTTTTGTACGCTCCTTTTGGGGAGATTACGAATGAGTATAACAATAGTTTTGGAAATGGTGTAATACCCAAGTACTCCTTTAACGCCAAGGAGTTGGATGAGGAGACGGGGATGTACTACTACGAGGCGAGGTACTATGCTCCGCCGGTGTTTATTTCCCGTGACCCGCTGTTTGAGAAGTATCCTACTTTCTCTCCGTATGCGTATTGTGCGAATAACCCAGTGAAGTATGTGGACCCGGATGGAAGGGAGATTGATCCGGAAAGCGAACATGTTTTCTCTCAAGCAAAAGATGACATTTGCGAAAGGAAAAAATATTATCTTAATGTAATAAAGATAACTCAGGCTAAAATCGATGATCTTAAACTAAAAGGCAGAACCGGCAAAATTGCAAAATTAAATAAGGTAATTGATGATGCTAATGGATGTATAAAGACATTGGAAAATGCATTATCTTACATGACAAGAATGGAAGATGATAAAGACATTACATTTAGATTTGAACATGAGCTTAAAGGTGGAATTGTGCCGGAGCCCTGTTGGACTGATGATTCCCATTTGACTATCTATTATGATAAAACCATGCCTAATTCAGGATCTTTGGTGCATGAATCGACACACGGATATTTTGAGTGCTACGGTCCAAAAAAATCAACAATACCTCAAGAAATAGACGCATACAAAGCACAATACTCAATGGGGGCGCCTTTGCCAAATAGTACATTCATGCCTTCAGATATAAATGAAATAAATGAAGATTTCATAAAAGGGATTCATATCCCTATAATGGTTAGAACAGCGAATGGATACAAAAAAAAAGATTACTACCCGTACATGGATGAGGGAATAAGACCTTTACCCGAAGGCGCTGTATATATACGATAAATGATATTATTAATTGTTTAATTATAAAAAAATGAAACACATTACAAATATAGTAATCATACTTGGATTATTGACAAGTTGCGGGAATGCGGATCGGATTACCGACAATAGTATTCCGGCCAAAACACTTGAAGGGTCTTATCAAGTTCAATACGAAGGTAATATAATAGGAGCTCCGTTGATACAACTTGATATTTTTAGGGATAGTACGTATAACTTTTTTATAATAGGAGATTGCTATAATAGATTCTCTCATGGCAAAATTTTCCATTCGAAGGCAGAATTGCGGTTTCAGGGTTTTGTAGATAATCCATCGCGATTCCCAATAATATTAAACCGCGATTCAACACAGAACAACAATTCCAAGTGTGAAATCATCATGGATTCCGTTTTCGATAATTTTAAATTGAAATGGTTTATTGTTGCTGGCGAAGAGATAATCGAAGATAAAGCCGCCCCCCGTCATTTCCTGATTAGCGACATGAAACCACATCTCAATGTTCGGCTGATTGGAATAAGAGACGTGAAACGATTTAGAAATTCTTCAGAAAGGGAAATCGTATGCTCCGAAGGTGTTGTAATTGACACATGTGGTGTCTATCTGTTAACCACAGACACTGCATTTGCCCAATATCCATTAAATTATATACCATACGAAGGCAACTGTGAGAAAGATAAATACGGCAACATTTCATGGGATAGACTGTATTTATTTCGCCAAAAAATGCTGGATAGTTTTCCTTATTCCTACTATTACAAAAACTTGCGTCTTCAATAGTGACAACTCCGACAACTTTCATATTAAGTGCCTCCAGAGGTTTTCTCCTAGCGTTTTCATCCTCAAAACAAGTTCAAAAAGGCGTTGAAAACAGCATAAGCTATGCCGACGGCACCAACGTGAACGAGCAGTACGGCATTGGCGGCAGCCTGCAACGCAGGGAGACCAACATCCCCGGCAATGCCCCCTCCGAAGAACTCTACCGCTTTGGTGCGGACGGCAACCTGCGGCTGTACAGCTACGACAGGCTTTTCTTTGCACTCTATGGTTACGACGGAGGTACTACCCGCACATACAAGTACAGCTTTGACCTAAACCCCAACTGGGTGAACGGCCGTTTGGAAAGCGTAAACTTTAACCTGCACACCGCCATGTTCTACCCGAATAGCTATCTTAACTTTAATAATGACGGCTACTACACAAAGCACTACTACAACGGCATGGAGCGCATAGCCTCCCGCTTGGGAGACCAAAACTTACCAATACACACCCACGACCCTGAACTGCAAGACCGCAAAGACCAATTAGACAGCAACATGCGCCGTAATATCGTAGAAATTACAGGCTACGAGTTCCTTCCCGTTGGCGAGGAGCAGAACCACGAAGACCCGAAGCACGTACCACAGGGGCGATATGGTTCGCACTCTTGGCGGTGAACAGAATTTCCGGAATACTTCATATACAGCCGTGGAGCATTCTTTGAATAAGTGAACTGTGATCAGTGAACTGTGATGTAAAGATTTTCGGATTAACAGATTTTCCGAATGTCTGAACATCTGAATGTCTGAATGTCTGAATATCTAAATATCTAAAACCATTGTCCTTTGTCTTTTGACCTTTGACTTTAGACCTTAGACCTAAGACTAACATTTCCGAGTTCCGCTCTCCGAATTCCGAACTAAAACAACAGTTCCGAAATCCTAAATCCGAATTCCGAAATAAAATCCTCTCCCTTTGTAACGTTTTTCAGGCATAAGTGTCTATAAAAATGTGCAGGCGTACGCACTGCTTTTTGTGCTTTGTTGCAAAAAAAAACTTGCGGGGTTCAAAAATAATGCGTATATTTGCACTTTGAAAACAAATCTTTGTAATTCATTTTTATTAGGAGGAAAAATTAATGCAAGGAGTGTTTAAAACATTGACAAACAGTATAAATAACAAACGAGAATCTGAATTTATTTCTCGCAGGTAGTTGTTAAACTAGGTTTGCAGGCATCCCTCAAAACGGTATGTTGCATACCTTGTTTTGCTATTGTGCGAACTATATAAACACGTATAGAATATGACGACTCACAATTTTTTAGGAGGAAAAATAATGAGGAATTTAATTACAAAAAACATTCGAAATCTCAAACTATGTTTAGCCGTTGTAATGGCATTGGTACTGTCACAGAAAGGAATGGCGCAATGCCCGCCACCCAGCAGTGATATAACACAATACACATTTTCCACAGGTGTGGGAACGTCTTCCGACTGGATTACACCAACGTCGCAAACAACATATCTGACAACTCAGGATGATGTGGCTTCGAGTGTGTACAATTTGGGCTTTACTTTTACTTTTGAAGGTGCGGCTTATACTCAGTTTTCAGTAAACTCGAACGGCTGTTTGCGTTTGGGACCTACAGTTATAAGCACATCTGGTTCAACACAATTCTCGTCGGGAAATCAAACAAGCAATTATCCTGGTATTATTGCCTGTGGTAAGGATTTGAAGACCACTGCCAATGGTATAAAGTATGGCATTTATGGTTCTTCTCCTAACAGAATTGGTGTCGTAACTTTTAATGAATATACCCATTATAGTGCTTCAACCATTTGTACTTGGCAGATACATCTTTATGAGGCTACGGGCGAGATAAAGATACTTTATGGCACTTCACCTGCAACAATCCCCAACTCGGGTTATCAAGCTGGTGTGAAAGGTGCAAACTCCTCAAATATAGTGGTTATAAATCCGTCAACCCATACTACTACAACTGCCGCTACAACAACGACATACACTTCTTGGCCAGGACAATATCGTTACTATAGTTTCACTCCTCCAGTACTTACCTGTCCTCCGGTTTACAACCTCGCATATAACAGTTCAACCGCAAGCATTTCTTGGACCGAATGCGGCACAGCCACACAATGGATTGTGGAATATGGTAGAAGCGGATTTACTCCCGGTACGGGTACAAGTGTAATTGTGAATACCAACAGCTATTCCCTCTCGTCCTTAGCCGGCGGAATGTACGACTTTTATGTCAGACCCTATTGCGGGGTAGGCGATACCGGAAGGGCAGAACAGATCTCAGTGCCCCACAATTTTACCTACTGTGGAGGTAACGGTACTCAGGCCAACCCATATCTGATATGTAACGAGACAGACTTGCGCAACCTCTCTATGGTTGTGAATGCTGGTGTAAGTTACTCCAACACCTATTTCCGTCTGGTGAACAACATTGCCATGGCGCAGGGCTCTTTCACGCCAATTGGTGATATATCAACACCTTTCCGCGGCCATTTCGACGGAAACAACCGTAGCATCACCAACCTTACTATGGCCAACACCACCGCACAGCATAACGGATTGTTCGGCATGATCATCGGCGGCAGTATCAAAAACCTCACCGTGGGTGGCACCGTGGCCGGCGGCGATACCACCGGTGGCATTGTGGGTAGCGCAATAAACAGTGTCATCTCCCGATGTACCAACAACGCAACTGTAAGCGGCGCTTATAAGGCTCACGGCGGCATAGCGGGATGTATAAGAAACACCAAAGTTCTCGACTGCCGCAACACAGGTACCATAGGCGACGCTTCGTATTACGAGCACGGAGGTATCGTCGGCGACGCCTTCGACAAATCGGCCATCCGCCGCTGCGTGAACACGGGAACAGTGTCGGGCACAAGCTCCGGCTATTACCACGGCGGCATCGTGGGACGTTTTTACAACACCACTTGTAGCGGCGACACCGTGGGCGTATTTGCCTGCCGCAACACTGTCTCTATGACAGGTTATTACTACGTCGGTGGTATTGCCGGATATATGTATTACGGCAACATCGACAGCTGCTACAACACTTCTGCAGTCAATGGATATTACTATATTGGAGGTATCGCTGGATATAGCTACTACACCAAAATCCGTCGTTGCAGCAACCGCGGCAATGTTACCAACACCTCGGGAAGCTACACAGGTGGTATAGTAGGATATATGTACAGCACGAGTTCGTGCTATGGTTACATTCAGCATTGTGTAAACACAGGTCACGTTAACAGTGTCGGTACAAATGTCGGTGGCATTGCGGGTTACACATATTATTATATTTATGTTGAGAACAATACCAATAGTGGCGATGTAACCTCAACAAGCACAAGTACTTCATCGTATGTGGGAGGTATCGTTGGATACGATGGATATTATGTTTATCTGCGCTACAACCTCAATGGAGGATACATAAAGAGTAGTGGTGGTTCTGTGGGCGGTATCTGTGGCTACAGCTACAGTAGCTCCTATGTTACCTACAATCTCAATGTTAACGATGTTAAAGGTGGAAGCAATACCGCTGCTATAGCTGGTTCAGGAACCGTGGCTACCACCAACTATTGGGACAAGCAGATGTGTCCTACAACTCTTTTGTATGGCACCACAGCCAACGCCTCTTGTGCCAAACTCACAAGCGAGCTTGTAGGTGTGGCCACATACCCGAGTACCTCTTATTTTACAGCCGTGGCTAATTTGTACCCAATACCAAATGGAATGCGCGACAGCCTCGGCTCCAAACTCGCGGCAACTCCCATTTTCCTTTCGGGTGGTGAGAACGTTGGCGATGTGAAACAACGCTTCACCGTTGGCACAACCAACAGCGTAAGCTGGTCGAGCAGCGCTCCCAATGTTATTAGCATCAGCGGTTCTAACGCCACTGTTGCTGGTTTCGGCTCCACACAGCTTACAGGTGCCGTAAGCGGTATGCAGAAACATATCTGGATTTTCAGCATACCGGCCTTCTGCGGCGGTAGCGGCACAAGACAGGATCCATACCTCATTTGCACAGCCCATACCTTGGATACTTTGGCACAATGTGTTAATGTTGGAATGACTTTTGATAATATGTATTTCAAAGTTGTCAACGACCTTGACCTTTCGCCTTTCTCCAATTGGCGCGTTATTGGCGAGTCTGGCGCTTATCCTTTCAAAGGCCATTTCGACGGCAACAACAAAACTATCTCCAACCTTAAGATAACAGGCAGCACACAATATCGCGGACTGTTCGGTAATGTGGTAGGCTCAAGTTCGACCAGCAGAGCCGATATCCATGACCTTACGGTAAAAGGTTCTGTGTCGGGAGGTCAATATACAGGTGGCATTGTTGGTTATTGCGACAATGTAAAACTTTACAACATCGTCAACGAAGTTGATGTGTCTTCAACAAGCAACTATTGCGGTGGTATAGCCGGTTATAACAATAGTTACAGCCGTTTCGACAGCTGTGAAAATAAAGGAACTATCAATGGTTACTATTATGCAGGAGGTATAGTTGGTTATCAAAACTCATACGACACTATTACCAATTGTAGAAATACCAAGGATGTAAAAGCAAATTACTATTATGTAGGAGGTATTGTAGGATCTAAGAGTAGTAGCGGTTATATACAAGACTGCGAAAATATAGCGAAAATCACTGTAACGTACACTTCTTCATATAATTATGCTGGCGGAATAGCCGGTTATATGGGAAGTTCCCAGTTTATAAAGAATTGTAACAATAGTGGCGATGTAGTCGCAGGTAGTTATTATGTCGGCGGTATTGTTGGCTATTATTCCAGCGGACAATCTTCACTTACAGGAATCTACGAGATACGCAACTGCCACAATAGCGGTAACATTTCAGGTACCTATTATATGGGTGGTATAGTAGGTTATGGCAACTATTGCCGCATACGTTTCTGCGATAACCGAGGCAATGTCAATTCCACAAGCTATGCCGTTGGCGGTATAGCAGGTTATATGTATTACTATTGCCTCATTTCGGGTTGTAACAACTATGGTGATATCGCAACAACTTATACGGGTGGATCTGTGGGGACTCCCTACGGCACCGGCGGTATAGTTGGATGCTACAATTACCAGTCAAACGCTGCAAACATAATATCCTTGGATACTTGTAACAACTACGGCAATGTAACTTCTGCTGGATATATGACAGGCGGTATTGTTGGACAGAATTATTATTGTGGCTCGATACGCAAATGCCACAACTACGGCGATGTAAAAGGCACCTATTATGTAGGCGGTATTGCCGGCTTCAACCGAGGCAGTTATAATTCAACATCTACTTATGCCATGAAAGTATCTTCCTGTGCCAATTCGGGAGAAGTTTCGGGTACTTACTATGTAGGCGGTATCGCTGGCCGAAACGGTTATACAAGCTATGGCTATAATGCTCATATTGAGCAATGCGTCAATACAGGTAGGGTAAAAGGAACCTACTATAACGGCGGTATTTGCGGTTATAACTATGGTTATTCCTCTTATAAATCAATAGTAAGGGGCTGTCTCAATGCTGGCATAGTAGAGGGTACTACTAACTACGTCGGAGGTATCTGCGGTTACACTTACACAAGCTCCTACTCTACTCAGGAATACAACCTCAACGTGGCCAACGTTGTCAGCTCGGGCACATATAAAGGTGCTGTTGATGGTTACAGCTACGCTCCCACTTCGTGCTATTTCGACACACTTATGTGTCCTAATCAATATTATTACTACAATAATGCTGCCACATCAACTACAGGCAAACGTACCTCGACCCTCACCGACGGCTCGTTCAATCCCAGCGCAACTTACTTCACCGCAACCCGCGGTCTCTATCCCCGTCCCACTACCATTGCCAACCATCCTATAACTTTGGTTGCAGCTACTCCCGTGTTCTTGGACGAAACAACCTCGCCCACCAACCACGTTGAAAATGTGAATACCTGTTACACCGTTGGCACAGGCAACAACGTAAGCTGGTCATCCTCCGACCCGACACAGACAACAATATCTGGTACCGACGGCGTGGTATTGGCTATTGGCACACCAACTATTACAGCCACCAAGGACACAATAATAAATAAGGAAGTGGATCTGGATATAGTATCAATGCCAGCATTCGGCACGTTCACCTATCCTGCAATAAGCGATACCATAGGCAAAGCCATCTCGGGTATCCGTCCCTCGCTTACGAGCGGTTGCACTTTCTTCAGCAACGACTTACCGATGGGTCTCTCACTCAACGCCTCTACAGGCGAAATTAGTGGTATGATTTTGGATACCTTGCACACTACATTTACAGTTACCGCTTCTTGCTCAGGCTGTGTAATGTCGCAAGCCACGGTAAGAATAGACATTGTTCCTGCAATAATCTGTGCTGGATATACCGTTACTCTGCCTTCAGGTCATACATGGTACTACGATGATGGCCTCACTATTCCGGTGCCTAACAATACGGCTGTTATCGACAGCAATATTACTTTCTATGCTTATGGTATGGACAACTCTACTGTAACCGACTTCGGCTATACGGGTTCGGCACAGACTTTCACCATGCCTGCTCTGCTCGACTCGGCAAAACTGCAGGTGTGGGGCGCTCAGGGCGGTGCATATCTAACCTACAGTGTGGGCGGTAAGGGTGGCTATTCCGAAGGCACAATTGGCAGAATTGCCGCTGGCCAGACAATGGGTGTATATGTTGGCGGCAAAGGCGGATACGGCACAACATCCACGTATACAGCTGCCGTTGGCGGTGGTTGGAATGGTGGCGGTGCTGTTGGATACTATGGCGGTGCCGGTGGTGGTGCTACAGATATGCGTATGAACGGCACAACCCTCTATGCACGTGTTATCGTTGCAGGCGGTGGTGGCGGAGCCCATACATATAGCTCCAGCTATCATGCTGATGGCGGTCACGGTGGCGGCGCAACTGGTGGCGACGGTAAGTATTACAGCTCTTCCTATACCACATTTGTGGGCAAGGGCGGCACACAGACCGTAGGTGGAGCAGGAGGAACAGGCTACAGTACAACTTACAACGGTACTGCCGGAACTATCGGCACGGGTGGCCATACTGGTTATAAATACAACAGCACATCGTATTATTCCAACGGCGCCGGCGGCGGCGGATGGTATGGCGGTGGCGCAGCAGGCAACTACGGCAGCTCGAGCAATATGAGAGCTTCTGGCGGTGGCGGCGGCTCCGGATATGTTTACACATCTTCCACAGCCAACAACTACCCCTCAGGCTGTCTGCTCAACAGCAACTATTATCTTACCAACGCACAGACAATTGGTGGCGACCAGTCGTTCGAAGCACCCGACGGTAGCGTGGAAACAGGTCACCAAGGCGACGGCTATGCACGTATAACCACCTATTATACAAAGAAAAACAAATATATAATCAATACCTTGCCGAGAGTAACCGGTCGTATTTCGGGCGACACTACTATCTGCAACGGCTCGGCAACTCTTACACTCCACTTCACAGGCGGTGCTCCCTATCGTTACCGTATCACCGGTGACAACTCCGACCGCACTGCCAACGCTGACGTGGTTACAATTCAGGTTTCGCCCTCCACTTCTACATTATATTATGTCACTTTCGTGAAATCCACAGTTACCGGCTGCGAGGCCGTTCCCGACGACCTTACGGGAATTGGTATTGTGGAGGTCTGCGGTAGCGCGATACTCTGTGCCGGCGACAGCCTAACACTGCCTTCGGGCTACACTTGGTACTCCGACTCCCGCCTCTCCAACCAGATACCAGGCGGCATCGTATGTCCCACACAGAACACTACATACTACCGTAGCGGTGCATCGTATGAAGTTACTGTGCTTCCTCGTGGTACAGCAACCATCCTCGACACAGTTTACAACATCTGCGACGACCCCACAGCCGAGGTGATAATCAACTTCACTGGTCTGCCCCCCTTCACATACCGTATCACCGGCGACCGCACCGACCGTGTTACAAACAGCTACACTGTTAGCGTACCCGTGTGGACCGACACCAGCGCTATCGTCAAGGTTACTTACTTCAGCGACCTCAACACTCGTTGTTCTGGAGTAATCTCACACTCTCACGCTAAGATTATACTCTGCGACCAACCCATCATCTGCTACGGTGACACCGTTTGGTTGCCTGCAGGAAAATGGTATTACGATTTTAGAAAGACAAGACCTGTTACTACGTCGTTCATCGTTCCCGACCAAACTACAATATTGTATCAGAGCGTCAACGACACCACAGATTTCGACTATACCGGCAATGTCCAGGAATATGTTGTTCCCGCAGGTGTGGATAGCGTTATCATGCAGGTTTGGGGTGCCCAAGGCGGTGGCGAATTCGCTGCTCAATATTGGGGCACAGGTGGAAAGGGCGGTTATGCCACCGGCTCTATGGCAATTTCCCCCGGTACAACACTTTATGTTGTTGTAGGACAGGAGGGATTCCAGTCTGCCACCACTCAAGCATATAATGGAGGTGGTTATGGAAATCTTAACACAAGTTCCTATGGTAATGGTGGTACAGGAGGTGGCGCTACTCATATAGCTACGGCTTCCGGAATATTATCATCTCTGTCATCGAATACATCTGCTGTGAAGATTGTAGCTGGTGGCGGCGGTGGCGCTGGCGGTTGTACTAGTCCGTCATATTCTACTTATGCATATAATGGCGGTGCCGGCGGTGGCCTTATTGGTATTGACGGTTTGGGCTACTCCTCAACGTCGCGTGTCGGCGGTGGCGGTGGCTCGCAAACAGCCGGCGGTACTTCTTATGCAGGCTCTTATCCTCCGTTAGTGCAATCCGGCTTTGGCCAAGGTGCTTGTGTTAACGATTATACAGGCGACATTATCCAAGGCGGCGGTGGCGGCGGTGGCTACTATGGCGGTGGCTGCGGATTCCAAAATGGCGGCGGCGGTGGCGGCGGCTCAAGCTACATAGCCGGACTTGCCAATGCATCCACGATTGCAGGTAATGCCTCATTCCCCTCGCCGTCAGGTACGGCAGAGACAGGCCATGAGGGCGACGGCTACGCACGCATCATTGCACGCGGCTCGCGCGAGTTCACAATACTTGTGCTCGACAACACTGTGGCCATAATGACCGACACAACCCTCAATATCTGCAACAACCAGTCGGCAGATTTGGAAATCAACTTCCAAGGCACGCCTCCGTTTGTTTACCGCATAACAGGCGACACTGCCGACCGTATCTGCAACACCCATCAGGCACATGTTACAGTATCGCCAACAGTTACCACCAACTATCAGGTAACCTACGTGGCCGGCGATGTGTGCGAAGGCAAAACTTCCAGCACCTACACCACGGTGATGGTATGCGACCAGCCTATCATCTGCGCCGGCGACACTGCCTATCTGCCCTCAGGCTCCACTTGGTACTACGATCCCAATATGAGTCAGGCTGTGGCCGATAGCTTTGTAACGCCCGTTGTTACAACCACTTACTACGGCAACAACAACGCTACTTTCACAGTAACGGTCAACCCCGTTGCTACAGCACAGATTCTTGCCGACACCTTCAATATTTGCGACAGCACTGCAGTCCTTGAATTCTACTTTACGGGAACAACCCCGTTCTACTACCGCATAAGCGGCGATACCACCGACCGTGTTGCCTATAGCGACACCGTGCGTATGCGTGTCGCACCCGACACCAGCACGCAGTACCATATCACTGCTTTCCGCGATGTGTATTGCGATGGTACATTCAACAACGACGTGGCTACAGTGCTTATTTGCGAGCAGCCCATCATCTGTAAGGGCGACACCGTTTGGTTGGATCCCTCAATGTTATGGTTCCGCGACTCCACCTTGCTCGACACCATCAAGACAGGCTTCGTCGTTCCCACGCAGACTACCACTTATTATAAAGGTGGCGGTAGCGGTGGCGACACATTGAACTTCCGTTATACAGGCTCTGTGCAGACTTACACCATTCCTCGTCGTGTGGATAGCGTGTTCATCCAAGTTTGGGGAGCACAAGGCGGTGACGTTATCAACGGCTACTCTGGCTATTCCTGGTATGGCGGCAAAGGCGGCTACTCCGAAGGCAAGATGGCTGTTAACACCGGTGATGTGCTCAACGTGTATGTTGGAGGCAAAGGCGGCAGCGGCACAAGCGGCACTGGTCAGAATCGTGGCGGTTGGAACGGCGGCGGCGACGGCGGTAATAACACCACAACAAGCTATTTCACAGCCGGCGCTGGTGGCGGAGCTTCTGATGTACGTGTCAATTCCACCTCTCTGAATGCACGTGTCATCGTGGCAGGTGCAGGTGGAGGAGCAGCCTATGGCGCTTCTTCCTCGACCACAGTTGGTGGCAATGGCGGTGGAACTTCGGGCACACAAGGAACCGCCAACAGCTCTTGGCTGACACGTAGGGGTAGTCCCGGAACACAAAATGCCGGCGGCGCTCGAGGTGCCTATTCTACTGACGGAACCAATGGATCATTCGGCACTGGCGGCACTGGCGGTGGCACAAGCGGCTCCGGCGGCGGCGGCGGCGCTGGCTGGTACGGCGGTGGCGGCGGCAATATGGGTTCTCCTTATTCGGGCGCTGGCGCTGGCGGTTCGGGATTCGTTTACACTACTGCAAATGCCGACTGCCAACTCTCGAGCTACTATTATCTGTCCGATGCATTGACTATTGCAGGAGACATGTCCTTCCCCGATACCACATTCACTGGTGCAATGGAGTCAGGTCACGAAGGCGACGGTTATGTCCGCATCTTCACCATCGGACCGCTTACTCAGAAATATCGCGTAACAGTGAAACCCTCGTACCAAGACACCATCCGCGACACCATCTGCGCCGGTGCTTCGTACATCCACAACGACTCGGTTTACACCGTACAGGGTACCTACTACCAGTACTTCGAAAGCTACGACCACTGCGACAGCATCGAGGTCATCGAAGTTACTGTGAACGACACCCTTCGCGACACCATACACCCGATTATCTGTACCGGCGTCACCTTCGACACCAATGGACACCTCGGATGTGTGCCTGTGAGCGGACAAAACTACGCTCCGTATTGGCGTACAGGTGTTTACACACAGCACCTGCGCGATCCTCAGACGGGCTGCTTCCAGAACCTCGTCATCGACCTCACGGTGAGCGACACCATCCGCGACACAGTATGGCATACCATCTGCCCGAGCGGACACTTCACCATCAACGGTGAGACCTTCCGCGATACCGGAACATTCCGTCAGCACCTGCGTACCGCAGGCGGCTGCGACAGCATACTGGCCATCGTGATAGACCGTTCCGACACATTGCGTGAGACCATCTACCGCAACATGTGTAAGGGCAGTTTCTTCCCGCTGAACGGCTATACCTACTACGACACTGGTACATACAAGCAACCTCTCACCAACCTCGACGGCTGCGACAGCATCCTCACCATAGTGCTCACCTACTCCGATACGTTGCGCGACACCATCCATCCTATAATTTGTGCCGGCGACACCTTCGTGCACAACGGAATCAAGTACTACCAGACGGGAATGAGCAACCAGTATTTCGTCAGCCGTTTCCAATGCGACAGCTTGATCTACATCGACCTCACTGTCCGCGACACCATCTTCGAGCACGTTTACGACACCATCTGCGCCGGAGCATCGGTAACGTACAACGGCGAGACCTTCACCCTGCCGGGCGACTACCACCAGATACTGCAGTCGGTAGTCCATTGCGACAGCTTCCTGACGATACATGTCCACGTAAACGACACCATCCGCGACACCATCTACGACACGGTGTGCGCCGGCCAGACGATAACGGTGAACAACCAAACCTACTGGATAGAGGGCGAATACAAGCAATGGCTCCGCGACGCAGGTACCAACTGCTTCCATAACTATGTTATCTATCTTGAGGTCAACGACACCATCCGCGACACCATCGAGCCGTGGGTATGCGCCGGACAGGTATTCTACTGGAACCGAATCCCATATACTCTCGACGGCTGGTACCGACAGGAGTTCCGAACCCCGCAGGGCTGCGACAGCATACTGCACATACACCTCATAGTGGGCGACACCCTGCGCGACACTGTTTATTTCTCGGTATGTTCCGGACAAACTCTTACACACAACAACGTAACCTACGACTCCACAGGCTGGTATCGACAGAACCTCAAGAACTTCGACGACTGCGACAGCATACTGCACATCCACCTCACCATCGAGGATACCATCCGAGGCCATTATTACGACACCATCTGCTACGGCGACACCTACAACTTCAACGACTCCGACTACTATATACCGGGCATCTACCCGTATGTAACACGCACCATGGAGGGCTGCGACAGCATCGCCTACCTGCACCTGCATGTCAACGACACCATCATCACGCATGTGTACGACACCATCTGCAGGGATGCCCAGTATTACTACCTCGACACTGCTTACGACAGGACTGGCGAATACTACCATCTGCTGCACCGCACCACCGGCTGTGACAGCACCGTGGTTCTGCACCTCTTCGAGCGCGACTCGATACAGTCCGTCCACTACGACACCATCTGTAACAACACCACATACAGATACTACGATCAGTTGCTCGTCCGCACCGGACGCTATCCGCACCGTCATACCAGCGTGTTGACAGGCTGCGACAGCACCGAATGGCTGGCACTCACCGTCCTCGACTACCCGATTTTGAGCATCCTTGACTCCGGCTCTTACTGCGAAGGCGGTCATGCCACCCTCAAGGCCAACACCACGGGCAACTACATCACTTGGACCTCGTCGCCGTACGACCCGACTATGAACGGCCAGGACCACAACTTCACCATCTATGTGGCACCCGACCGCTACACCGAGTACACGGCCACGGTTGACATACGTCCGTACAACTGCCATTCCACCGAAGTACACGCTGTGAACAAACCGGCCAAGGTGGAGGCACGTATCAGCATGAGTCCCGAGGAAATCACTGCCGAGAACCTGCAGTGCGCATTCACCGATGTCAGCGTCGGCACGATAATGTACCGTGAGTGGCTGTTCCACGAGAGGATACCGACCATACCCGACAAGCAGTTCTTCGGCGACCGCACGGTTAACTACACCTCGTCGATAGAGAACGACACCCTCGAGGTACGTCTGATAGTGGTGAACGACGAAGGTTGCTACGACACGGCGATAAACTTCTATCCTGTGTTCCGCGGCGATGTGTGGGTGCCCAGCGCCTTCACTCCCGGCCGCATCGGCGCCAACCGTCTGCTGAAAGTAGGTCACTACAACCTCATAGAGTTCGAGATATTCATCTACACCCGCGAAGGACTTCTGGTGTTCCACAGCGACGATCCGGAAATCAGCTGGGA
>JAEENM010000072.1 GCA_016283745.1 Bacteroidales bacterium
TTTCCTGAAAACCGCCTCGTTCAAAAACGGCGAGTTGAGCTGCGGAAAGGCCAAATTCAAAGCCCTGTACTGCGATGTGGAATATATGGAACTCACTGCTTTGCAGGAAGTTGTGCGTTTGGCGAAAGCCGGATTGCCCGTATGCATGGCCCGCGAGCCCAAGGAGCCCGGCAAGGTGAAACACAGCGAATACGCCCAAGTGCTTGCCGAACTGCTCAGTTGCGACAATGTAAAGGGCGACGTCTCGGCAATTACCGCCAAGCCCCTTATCGAAGGCGACAACCTGCCCGATTTCTGGTGCCGCAAGGATGGCGACACGTACTATGTCTTTGTTGCCAACCCCATGACACAGACCATCGAATACCCCCTCGAATACTGCTACGCCTTCACCGACAAGGGCAGCACACGGCAGATAACCGTGAACCACCACGGCAAGAGCGAGCGTATTGCCCTCACTTTCAAGCCAATGGAGTCGCTGTTGCTAAAGATAGACAAAAAAGGAGTGCAGTTTGTCGATTTGGGATTCACCCCGGTGAAAATGAACGGATACAAAGAATCCACTCGTGGCTAAATTTAAAGGTAGGAAAAAACATTTTTGAAGATGAAAACCTTTAACAAATTACTGATTGCCAAACTGATATTGCTGATATTCTTAGCGATGGGCTCGTTTTCGTTTGCACAAAAAACCGACACTCTTTGTGCAGATACGGATAAGATTCTTAGGATGATTTCCAATGACAGTGTTGAAATTTTCACCAAAAGATGTAAAATCCCCAGAAAATTAAAACGCGCCCTAAAAAAAGAATTGAAAAAACGCTGGGAGTGGAATCGCCATGATAATGGTGTCTTTAGATTGAGATTATACAGCCACATGATGATGTTTTATATTCCCGGAAGAATAGAAAATCCCTGTGATGCGAAAATTTTTGTTTTTGGTGGCAAAACAAAAAGTTATTCTTTTATTGTTTATATTAGACCAGGAAAGACTGGGGCACATTATCATTTAGTATTTTTTGATAATAACACATCTGTTATTACACTTTTCCGTCCTGGCCGTGTAAAAAACTACGAAGAACTGAAATCTGCTATTCGTGCAGGAGAAGTGGAACTGGATACTATTAGCTATAATAAAAAGTTATTGTACAGCATTTACAAATAAACAATATGAACAATATTTATTCCTCTGTATTAGAATATATTACCAAGGCAATAGAGAGTATCTACAGCTGGGTGTGGAGTCCGGCGCTGGTGGGCTTGTGCCTTGTGGCGGGACTTTATTTCACCCTCCGCACACGTTTTGTGCAGGTGCGGCGTTTCCGCGAAATGTTCCGTCTGCTGTTCGGCAGTGCGGGAAAGAACAAGAAAGCCGTGGGCATATCGTCGTTTCAGGCTTTTGCCATGGCCCTTTCGGGACGTGTGGGCACGGGCAACATAGTGGGAGTGGCCACTGCCATCGGTTTCGGCGGGCCGGGCGCCATAGTGTGGATGTGGATAATAGCTTTCTTCGGTGCCGGCAGCGCCTTTGTGGAGGCCACCCTTGCGCAGATTTACAAGGAGAACCACAACGGACAGTTCCGCGGCGGTCCGGCATATTATATCGAAAACGGACTGCGGTCGAAAGTGTTCGGATGCATCTTCGCGGTGCTGGCGGCCATGGCCTGCGGCATTTTCCTGCCTCCCGTGCAGTGCAACGGCATAGCCCTCTCCTGCTCCCGCTCGTTCGGCGTGGAGGTGTGGGTTATAGGACTCGTGGTGGCGGCACTTATCGCCCTTGTGATAATAGGCGGAGTGAAACGCATTGCCAACGTGGCTCAGATTGTAGCCCCCGTGATGGCGGTGGTTTACATACTGCTGTCGATAGTGGTTTTGGTTATAAACTACCGTCTTGTGCCCGATGTGTTTATGCAGATGCTGCGCGGAGCGGTGGGTGTCAACGAGGTGGGCGGCGCCCTGCTCGGCACTACCATAGCGTGGGGCGTTAAACGCGGCATCTACAGCAACGAGGCCGGACAAGGCACCGGACCCATAGTGGCCGCCGCCGCCAAAGTGAGTCACCCCGTGAAACAGGGACTGGTGCAGGCTTTCTCGGTGTATATCGACACCCTGCTGGTGTGCACCGCCACCGCCATGATGATTCTCGCCTGCAAGACCTACAACATCATCGACACCGTGGAGCAGACCTCCAACGGAGCCGTGGTTACATACCTGCAGCAGAATCCCCTTGCCCCCGAGGGTGAGCCGGGCGTTTTCTACACCACCGGAGCCTTGGGCACTATGGTAGGACCGAAAGCCGGAGACATGATTATCTCCATTGCGCTGTTTTTCTTCGCTTTCACCACCATTATGGCGTACTACTACTACGCCGAGACCAACCTTGTGTACCTTTTCAACCGCTGGCGCCGACGTATCTACCGCAAACATCCCGAACGCCTCGAAGAGCTTGAAAAAGCCGACATGAATTTCGGCGACGACCGAGGCGAGAAGATAGTGATATGGATACTGCGCATCTGCACCATAAGTGCGGTGTTCATCGGCTCGCTGGTGGGCAGCGGCGTGGTGTGGACCATAGGCGACATCGGCGTGGGCGCGATGGCTTGGATAAACATCGTGGCCATACTGCTGCTCTCGCCCAAGGCACTGCGCGCCCTCAAGGACTACGAACGGCAGAAAAAACATGGGCAGGAGCCCGTTTTCGACCCCAAAGCACTGAACATCAAAAACGCCGATTTCTGGGAAAGCGGTGAGGTGGAGTGATGTTTTCAGCTCAAGAAATCATTGAACAAACTATAGATATATGGCAACAATAATGAAAATGACAAAGAAACTCGGTTTGGGAAACCTGCTGATGTTGGCCTTGTGTATTACAACCGCCTCGGCGCAGTCGGTGTTCACGCCGGAAACCAGTTGCAGCGACTATGAATATGAGAAACTCGTTGTGGAAACTCTTGTGGGCGATGCAAGGTTGTATTATATGTGCCGGCCGGCGTTTACAAACGAATATGCGTTAAGTCTGCACGACAGCACGCTTGTTTACGTTCATGCCAAAGAAAAATGTGGCAATATATGGTACTCCGAGAAGTTTCGGAAACATGGTGCAAAAGCAAAGATAAAAACCCGTCGTTACAAGCTTTCGATAAGCGAGGACGATTGCGCTGTGCTGGAAAACCTTTTTGCAGACGCCACCCAAACGGCCAATTTTTTCAACGAAAGTATTGGCATCGACGGTGTGTCTTACAATCTTCATTACTGGGATAAAACCGTTAAAGCATGGTGTCCGCGCATAGGCTCGCGCACCGGACGTGTCGTGCATGCCCTCGACAGCCTCTGCTATGCCGTGGAACACTCCGACAGGGCGGTGCTAAAACGGCAAATGGACACCTGCCGCACGCTTACCAAGGAATTCGCCCAACTGCACCCGATTTCCTATTTTTATCCCACAAAATCAATTAATTATACATGGGAAAAAGGCAGTACGATTATCTTTGAAGAGAACGGCAAATTGGACACATCACATTTTTCGCGTGTAGAAAAAAGCGAATGGCATTATAGCCTGTATGCCAGTCAATTAATCGTAACCATCCCCGATTTTATGACAAAAAAAGTGAATCCCGACTCTCTACGCGACTCGGTGGCGCACTGGAACCGCGAACTATATATCCATCACCGGCAGTGCAAAGTAAATGTTAACCTGAACGATACCATTACAGCCATGTGCGAGGTGGACTGCAACAACTGCAACAATCCCAGGACACTTCACCTGCCTGCGGAACAGCTCAAACACGACATCATTTTCAGCGCCGCCGCCCTCAGCGACGGCTATTACCTGCTCTCGCCCACAGGCGAATGGCAACGCGCACAGCGAAAGTGACTTCCCGTAATGGCTAAAATAATATTTATAACACAAGACACATTTACAATGAAATATAAATATCTGTTCGGAACACTGCTTATAGCAACGGCGCTGGCAACGGCCTCGGCACAGTCGGTATTCACCCCATCGACAGAACTTTCTGATTACAAAGAAATTGCCAGAAAAACGCTTGTTGCCGATGAATATATCTATTATATGTGCATCCCCGCTTTCACAAACCCGTATGCGCTGAGTATGAACGACAGCACTTTTGTTTACATAACAGTCGTAGAAGACAAATCCCAAAAGCACCAGAAAAAGGCTTTTTCGACTCAAAGTTACGAACTTGAGATAAACGCCAAAGAAAGGACTATCTTCCGCAGTTTTATGGATGCGGCTGCAATGTCGTCGAACTTTTACGACTATTTTAGAGGCAAAGACGGAGTATATTACTATCTGTACGAGTACGGGAAACAAGTGAAAGTGTGGAGTCCGCGCAAAGGCTCACGCACCAAACGTGCCGTGCATGCCCTCGACAGCCTCTGCTATGCCGTGGAACACTCCGACAGGGCGGTACTAAAACGGCAACTCGACACCTGCCGCACGCTTACCAAAGAGTTCCGAAATCTCTACCCCCTATCGTTTTTCCGTCCTTACGACAAAGGTTATGTGCCAGAGGAACGACAGATAACTTTGCTATTCAAAGGTTTCCAAGATTCCACAAAAGTAATGAAAAACGACAAATGGTATTATTATATTGGAACACGGTGTATTCAGGTGCAAATAGTCGATTTTACAGCAAAAAAAGTGAACAAGAACCAACTCTGCGACTCGCTTACAGCCTGGAACCGCGAAATGTATATTAACCACGTGCAGGACATCTGGCCCAGACAGATGCTGATAGATGTGAACGACACCACTGTGGCGCGCTGCGAGGTGTACAGCAGCAGACCCGGCAATTCACGGGTTCTTTACCTGCCTGCGGAACAGCTCAAACACGACATCATTTTCAACGCCGCAACCCTCAGCGACGGATTTTATCTGCTCTCGCCCACAGGCGAATGGCAACCCGTAAGCCGCGAGGACTACGAACGGCAGAAAAAGCAAGGCACGGAGCCTCGTTTCGACCCCAAAGCAATGAATATCAAAAACGCCGATTTCTGGGAGAACGGCGAAGTAGAATAATTTATTCAGCTCAAGAAATCATTGAACAAACTATAGATATATGGCAACAATAATGAAAATGACAAAGAAACTCGGTTTGGGGAACCTGCTGATGTTGGCCTTGTGTATTACAACCGCCTCGGCGCAGCAGGTATTTATTCCGTCGTGCAAACATATTACATGCGACTACCATACTTTTGTAAATCGCGCTTTGGACTGCGATTACAGTACGGCCTTTTTTGTATGCATACCGTCGTTCAGTAGAGAATATGCCTTGAGTTTGAGTCAGTCCAAAGATAAACTTGTGTATATGCGTGCAGAGTACAATATCTGGTATAACGTTGATTATAAAAAACGCGATGCCAAAGTTAAAACCCAACGCTACGAACTGCCCATAAGCAAGGAGCAATCCGCTGTTTTCCAAATGCTTGCCAAAGCTGCGGTGCAGACGGCCAATAATTTCCACAAAAGCGATGGGGTTGATGGGACAACATATATGTTGTCTTACATTAATGATGAAGTTGAGACTTGGTCGCCCCGCAAAAACTCACGCACAGGCCGCACCGTAAGGGCAATGGACAGCCTTTGCTATGCCGTGGTACACTCCGACAGTGCCGTGCTTTTGCGACAGATGGACACCTGCCGTGTGCTAATCGACGAATTCAAACACTTGTATCCCTTGTCGTTTTTTTATCCGAACCCGTGGTTGTTTATCCAATTTGACAATGGTGTATCGTATTCCCCAGTCGACAATTTCCCGGATTCTACATTCGTGCTCAACCCCAAACATTATCCCGATGCAAAAAGTTGGTTGTATATGTTGGACTCACCCTATTTGCGAGTGCTGATATCACATGGTTTGGCTGCCATTGTTTTAAAAGATAAAAAAGCTCTCGATTTCGATGTGTTGAACGATTCCATAGCTGTCTGGGCACGGGAGCTGTTTCTTAGTTACAGCAATCACAGTGATTATAAAATTAATAGTGGCTCTTACCGAATTGAATTGTACGACACCACAGCTACACGCTGCGAGATTAACAAGGACGGATACCTCATCAAAATGACCGCGTCGCTTAAATCGCTCAACCGCAATATGATAATAAGTGCCTCTACCCTCAACGAAGGATATTATATGCTCTCGTCCACAGGCGAATGGCAACCCATAAGCCGCGAGGACTACCCGTGGTGGACAAACGACGCAAGGTAGTCGCCGGAATCGTTATTTTCCTCGTTTCAGTCTTGCGAAACTACAAATATTGAACGAACAATTGCCGTTTCGCTAATTTTTATGAACGAAAGGGCAGTCCTCTCTGCACTTTTTTCAGTGCAATAATATTCAAAAACTGCACTTTTTTTAGTGCAAGCACATCCCGATTCCACAAATTCATTAAAAATCAAGGATTTCAATTCTCATTTTTACCAAAAAAGCTGAGAAAAGACTTTTTACAGACAATAAAAGTCGCATGAGGCTGTTATTACGAATAATTCAAAATAATTGAAAAATGAATAATATAAACCTTGGTGACTGCTGGTACTTCTACGAAGGACTTTCGGCGGTATTTATAAATAACAAATGGGGGTTTATCGACCGGCAGGGAAATATTGCCATCGAGCCCCGCTTTGCCGATGCTTCGGGATTTTCTGACGGTCTGGCAGCGGTGAAAATCGGCAAACATTATGGTTTTATCGACAAAAGCGGCCGGGTAGTGATAGAGCCAAAATATGACTACGCCCTGGCTTTCACCGAAGGTCTGTCGCCAGTGTCAATCGACGACGATTTCGTTATCATCGATAAGAAGGGCAATGTGGTAGTAACTCTCGACGGTGAGGAGTTCTCCGATGTTTCCTGTTTCTCATGCGGACTTGCCGCTGTGGATATTGCCATCTCCGACGAGGAATGGAGAATGGGCTTTTTCGACCACACTGGCAAAATGGTCATAAAACCACAATTCGATTATGCAGGTCCGTTTGTGGACGGAATTGCACTTGTAGAGATTCCCGACGAAAACAAATACGGTTATATCGACACTGCAGGACGGTTTGTAATACAGCCCGAATACGAAGATGCTATGTATTTCTCCGAAGGAGTGGCACTAGTGCTTAAAGATGGCGAATGGCGTTTTATCGACCGCACTGGGGCCACTGTGGCCATCATCAGTGACAAATTCGACCATATCTATCCTATGAGCGAAGGCCGTTCCATAGTGAAAATTGGCGAAAAATACGGCGCCATCGACATTGCCGGAAATCTTATCATCGACACCCGTTTCGACGACATGTTTCTTTTTTCCGAGGGCCTAGCTTATGCAAGAATCGGTGACACTCACGGCTTCATCAACACTGCGGGCAACTTCGAAATTCAAAAGCCAGTAGGGAAACCGTCACTACTAGACATGCTTTTTGGAAGAACCGGACGCCTACGCTGGTAGCAATTCCCTCGCACAAACAAGTGAAGATGTGAAGACGTTAAGTTGTGAAGATGTGGCTTAAACGAGCTCAGCCACAGGGTAGGCTTTGTGGTCACTGAGCTTGTCGAAGTGCCGCCACTAACTCCCAACTCAAAACTCCAAACTACCAACTGCCCCCTGAATACTGGCCCCTGCCCCCTAACTTTAATTTTCAACTTTCAATTTTCAATTGTTCAGCTCTTCTTTCAGAAACTGTCCGGTGTAGCTCTCGGCGCATTGTGCCACCTCTTCGGGAGTACCTGCGCACACTATGTTGCCGCCCTCCATGCCGCCTTCCGGTCCTATGTCGATGATATGGTCGGCCACCTTTATCACATCCATGTTATGTTCTATCACCAGCACGGTGTTGCCTTTGTCCACAAGTTTTTGCAGCACGCCCAAAAGCACCCGTACGTCCTCGAAATGCAGTCCTGTGGTGGGTTCGTCGAGGATGTATAGAGTCCTTCCGGTGTCGCGTTTCGAGAGTTCGGTGGCCAGTTTCATGCGTTGTGCCTCGCCGCCCGAGAGGGTGGTGGAAGGCTGTCCGAGGGTGATGTAGCCCAGTCCCACGTCGCGGATGGTCTCTATCTTGCGGGCAATGGAGGGGATGTTCTCGAAAAACTCCACCGCCTCGTTGATGCTCATATCCAGCACGTCGCTTATCGACTTGCCTTTGTAGCGGATCTCGATGGTCTCGCGGTTGTAGCGTTTGCCGTGACATACCTCGCAGTCCACATACACGTCGGGCAGGAAATTCATCTCTATGGTACGCACTCCCGCGCCTTTGCAGGCCTCGCAGCGTCCGCCCGACACGTTGAACGAGAAGCGTCCGGGCTTGTAGCCGCGTATCTTTGCCGAAGGCAGCTGTGCGAACAGCATACGTATGTCGTTGAAAACGCCCACGTAAGTGGCTGGATTGGAGCGCGGTGTGCGGCCAATGGGCGACTGGTCCACCTCTATCACCTTGTCGATGTTTTCGATGCCTTTGATGTCGGTGTATGGCAGCGGACGTTTGGCTGCACGGTAGAAATATTTGTTCAGTATCGGGTGTAGTGTCTCGTTTACGAGGGACGACTTTCCACTACCCGAAACTCCTGTTACACAGATAAATACACCTAACGGAAGGTCTATGGTTACGTTTTTCAGGTTGTTGCCGGTGGCCCCTTCCAGAATCAGGTGTTTGCAGTCGGCCGTGGAGCGGCGTTTGGGGATTTCGATGCGGCGTGTGCCGTTGAGGTATTCGCAGGTCATCGAGTGCGATTTCATAATCTCGTCGAGGGTGCCCTGCGCCATTATCTTGCCGCCGTTGATGCCGGCTCCGGGACCGATGTCGATGATGTGGTCGGCGTTGAGGATCATGTCGCGGTCGTGTTCCACCACTATCACCGAATTGCCAATGTCGCGGAGTTTTTTCAATGCGTCGATAAGTTTGTGGTTGTCGCGCTGGTGCAGGCCTATGCTCGGCTCGTCGAGGATGTACAGCACGTTGACCAGCTGCGAGCCTATCTGTGTGGCTAGGCGTATGCGCTGCGACTCGCCGCCTGACAGCGACTTGGAGCTGCGGTTGAGCGAAAGGTAGCCTATGCCTACGTCGAGCATAAAGCGGATGCGTTTCTTTATCTCTTCGATAATCTCGTGTCCCACAGCGCGTTGACGATTGTCGAGACGTGTTTCCAGTCCGTCGAACCAGCGGTAGAGGGTAACGAGGTCCATATTGGCAAGCTCGGCTATGTTTTTCCCGTCGATACGGAAATAGAGGGACTCCTTTTTTAGACGTGCGCCGCCGCATTCGGGACAGGGGACGGTGTTCATAAAGCTGTTGGCCCATTTCTGTAGTCCGGCAGGGCTGTCCTCGTTGGCAAGCTGCGATATGTAGTTGATAACGCCCAGAAATCCCGAGGCATCGTAACTGCTTACCGACGAGTCTTTTACGCCAAGCATCTCGGTGGTGCCGTAGAGAATGGCGTTCATCGCGTTTTCGGAGAAACTCTCCACAGGGTCGTCGATGGTGAAACCGTAAATGCGGCCTAGCATCTCCAGCTGTTTGTAGAAAAAGTTGTTGGGCGAGTACTTGCCCAGCACGTCGAAAGCGCCTTCGCGGATGGATTTCTTCTGGTTGGGGATAAGCTTGGCAAGGTCTATCTCCGAAATCTCGCCCAGGCCGTTGCATTTGGGGCAGGCGCCGTAGGGCGAGTTGAAAGAGAAAGTGTTGGGTTCCGGCTCGGGGTAGGAGAGTCCGGTATCGGGACACATCAGCATTTTGCTGAAATGACGTATTTCTTCGTTGTTGCAGTCGAGCACCATAAGCTCGCCTTTGCCTTGTTTGAAGGCGGTGCGCACCGACTCCAGCAGACGTTTGTCCTCTTTTTTGCCGCTCACCAATATTTTGTCCACCACCAGTTCTATGTCGTGGGTTTTGTAGCGGTCGAGCTGCATGGCGTAGGTTATCTCCTTTATCTCGCCGTCCACGCGCACACGCAGGAATCCTTTTTTGGCCACCTGCTGGAACAGCTCGCGGTAGTGTCCTTTGCGGCGTTTTACCAGAGGGGCGAGGATGTATATTGTCTTTCCGTTGTAATGTTCGTTGATAAGCTCGAGGATTTGTGTCTCGCTGTAGCGGACCATTTTTTTGCCCGAAAGGTAGGAGTAGGCGTCGGCGACGCGGGCGTAGAGCAGACGGATGAAGTCGTATATCTCGGTGACGGTGCCCACGGTGGAACGCGGGTTTTTGTTGGTGGTTTTCTGCTCTATGGCTATGACGGGACTCAGCCCGTTGATGCGGTCCACGTCGGGGCGTTCCATATTGCCGATAAACTGGCGGGCGTAGGCCGAGAAAGTCTCCATATAACGGCGTTGTCCCTCGGAGTATATGGTGTCGAAAGCGAGCGACGACTTGCCGCTGCCGCTCAATCCGGTGAAAACCACCAGCTTGCCGCGCGGTATGTCGATGTCGATGTTTTGCAGGTTGTGCTCGCGGGCACCCAGTATCTCGAGTTTGCCGTTATTAGTGGAGTCGTCCATTGTTAAAGTCTGGTGATGAGGTCGGTCTTTTTGTCTTCGCTTTTTTGCATTTTGCTGAAACTCATACCGTTGGCGTCGGGAATTTTTACGGTGTATGTCTTGTTGGCTTTGTTGGTGAGGGTGTTGGTGGTAATCCACGGGTTGAGGTTGCGCAGCACTTTGAGGTTGGTGTTGTTCTGCTTAGCAAAGGCGGCGAGGTCCACTTTCTGACCTTTGAGTTCCACGGTTTTGTAGGTTAGCTGAGGGTACATGTCGCAGTGGCGAAGCATAAAGCCGTATTTCTGCGGGTTGCCCATAATGGTTTTCATGGCAAGTATGCGCGGCACGTAGCGTGTCGTCTCGGTGAAGATATAGGTGTCGTAGTACGACTTCACGCCCTGTTCGTTGAGACGTTTGCGGAGACCGCCCTCGCCGCAGTTGTAGGCTGCCGCCGCCGAGGTCCAGCTGCCGAGGCCTCGTTTCAGGTCTTTCAGGTATTTGCAGGCGGCTTCGGTAGCGGCTTCCACGTTGTTGCGCATATCTATCTCGTCGTTCACTTCGAGGCCGTAGCTGGTGCCGGTGGCTTTCATAAACTGCCAGAAACCCTGAGCCTTGGCGGGCGAGGTGGCGTTGGTGAGTTCGCTCTCTATCACGCACAGGTATTTGAAATCCAGAGGCACGCCGTTTTTCTTTAGTATAGGCTCTATAACGGGGAAATAACGGTAGGCGCGTTTCATGGTGAGTATGGTGGCGGAATGGCGGTAGGCTATCGAAACCATCTCGCGGTCGATGGCTTCGCGCACCAACAGGTCGTCGAGGGGCACCTTTTCGCCAGCAAAGTTGAGTGAGTCGGGGATTTCGGGGGCGTAGTAGGTGGGTACACTGCTGTGGCTCTTCTCCTTTACGGGAGCCGATTCTTTGTTCACCGCAGTGGCGAAGATGAAAACCTGCAGCGACAGGGTGGTGAGCGACAGTATTATGGCAATGATGCTAAGTTTTTTCATGACCGTTGTGCGTATATTGTTAATCTAATGTTTATTATATGGGTGTTGCACGGCTTGTGCCGGAGTGCAAATGTACGAAAAAAAAGTGATTTGTTTGTAAAAAAGATGAACCGCGTTGCGAGGCGCGGTTTCTCATTTTTTTCCTTTGAGCGACAAACGGGGCTCGAACCCGCGACCTGCGGCTTGGGAAGCCGCCGCTCTACCAACTGAGCTATTGTCGCTTGTACGTTTATTTGGCGTCTATCTTTTGGAACGAGCGTTTTTTGCCGTTTTGTGCGGAGATGCCGTATTCGTCGATTTCGTTGGAAACGGGACGGTAGATGTAGTATTTGTCGGTGCGGCCTTTCGATACAAGGTATTCGTTCACAATCTTTTCTACAAAGAGTATGGCGCTTTTCTGTCCTGCAACGGCGGCGGTCCTGTAAACGTCGTTGATGTCGATGCGTTTGAATTTACCATGCACGGTGGCCGTCTTGTTTTGCAGATTGTCCACCTGACCACTGAACTGGTCCATCGTTTCGAAGTTTTTGTAATACACATCGCCGGTGGAGTCGTTCTTGCCGAAAAGGTACCATACGTTGGTGCTGAAACCGTTGAGGTCGTAGTCGTAGTGGTAGTAGGTGCCGTTCTTTTCCATAAAATCGGAGCGCGATTTTTTGATAAACTCCTCGGCTTCAATCTGCGGGATGTTCAGGATAAAAGTCTTCGGACCCGCTTCGGGCAGCTGTTGGGCTGTGGCCACCGTCTCCACCGTTATTCCGGTGCGGCGCAGGTGATACAGCAGGTTGTCCGTAAACTGTTGCAGAAACACTTTGTCGTCAACCAAGTTGAGGAATTTGGTGTTGGCCTTGATTATTGAGTCCTGCACCCTTTCCGAGAGCATGAAGAAATTGTCTATCTGGTTGAGGTTCTGATTGGTATGTACTACCGACATGGGCAGGCACACGTAAATTTTTGCGGCTTCGCCGTCTTTTGCCTTGGGCAGATTTTCGAGATATTCCGAAGCCATCTCGTTGCTGCTTATGCAGCTGGCAAAAAGCATGGCCACGGCCGCGGTCAGTATGGTAAAAAGTGTTCTTTTCATATCTTTTACGTTTTATTTTCGTCCCTATAACGGAGCTGTTTCGATAAAATTGTGTGTTTGGAAAAAATTGTTTTTGGTGCCGTTCATTCTTTGTTTTTTGTGTCGATGCAGATGGTTACGGGCCCGTCGTTGACGAGCGACACCTGCATATAGGCTCCGAAGATGCCGGTTTTCACCTCTTTGCCCAGCTGTCGCGAAAGCTCTGCGATGAATTTCTCGTACATCGGCACGGCGAAATCGGGTTTGGAGGCGCGTATGTACGACGGACGGTTGCCTTTCTTGGTGGAGGCGAAGAGGGTGAACTGACTCACCAGCATAATATCGTGGTCGGGCTTTTGCAGTATGGATTCGTTCATAACGCCCTGCTCGTCGTCGAAGATGCGCAGGTTCACAATCTTGGCGCAGAGCCACGCTATGTCGTCCGGCGTGTCGGAGTCCTCTATGCCGAGCAGAATCATCAGTCCTTCGTCTATGGCGCTGATTTCCTTGCCTTCCACGGCCACCGCCGCTTTTTTTGTCCGTTGTATTACTACACGCATATCGTTTGTTTTAAAAAGTCAGATTTCTTCGTGTTGTCCCAAAAAATGGGGCTGTTTGTTGAAAATGATGTTCCAAAGGGCTTTTGTGCGCGAGAACCATTCCCTTACGGTGTATTTTAATTTCAGTTTTCTGGATTTCAGGTCGTTGGCGTCGAAAGCCACTGCGTCGATGCCGGCGCTGCGGGCTATGTAGAGGGCCCTTTGGTTGTGCCAGTGCTGCGAGATGATGGTCATATTGTCCAATCCCCACACCTTTTTTGCACGTATCATGGAGTCGTAGGTGCTGAAACCGGCGTAGTCGCATTTTATGGCTGTGTCGGGCACACCGAGGGCGACAAGGGCGTTGAGCATGGCCGTGGCCTCGTCGTAGCTTTTTATGTGGTTGTCGCCGCTAACCAGTATCCGGCTTATCTTACCGCTGTGGTACAGCTCGGCGGCAGCCTCCATACGAAAACGGAAATAGAGGTTGGAGCGGCCGTTGCGCAACGAGTCGGAGGTGCCGAGCACCAGTCCCACACGGTTGTACGGTATTGCCTCGGTGTCGCTATAGCACCGCGACGAGGCGTAGCTCACCACAAGGATGTTGGCCGTTACCGCGAAAACAAAGGCCGCAATCACCGCCAGAAGCAGCGTGGTGCGGAAGATTTTCCGCTTTTTCGACACCGGCTTGCGTGGTTTTTTGCCTTTGTCTGTCGATGCCTTCTTGTTGGGCCGATGCAGTATTTTCATTTTTTAATACGTTGATAACATGTTGTTTATGGTGTTCCTAAAACGTAAGTTTTTTCTCGGAAACCGTCTGCAAAAATACAAAAAAACAAACATTTTTTTTCGCTTTTCCGTATGTTGGCGACCACTTTTTTTACTAATAATACGGACTAAAAAACAATAATTTATCCGCAAAACCGTTTTAATTGCGAAAAAAAAAGTATCTTTGCAAAAATTTTTCAAATCACAAAACAGAATAAAAAATGAAAAAAACACTGACACTATTGGCACTTTTGGCCATAACAGCAACAATGCTCACAGCTCAGAATAAGTTCGTCGGCATAGTAACCTACAGCCTCGAATCGGTTGGCGAAGTGGACGTGCCGTTGCAGAACAAATCGTTCCAAATATTTGTATATCAGGACAAGGCTTATCTCGGCAACGAGCAGTCGAAACAGATAGTGAACGGCCGCAAGATGTACGTGACAATGGATTTGAGCCAGTACATCAACTATTTCCAGTCCCAAGATGTTTGGGAGTCGGAATACGAAGGTAGCGGCAAGATCATAGTTACCCACGAGATGACTCAGGAGGAGCTCGACAGCATCACCATACCCGACACCAAAGGCATGTACATCGAATATGTGGGCGGCGAAACCCGCGAGATACAGGGTTTCAAGGCTCAGAAAGCCAAATACCACATCTTTAACGAAGAGGGTATTGACAAAGGTTTCGACGTGTGGTACACCACCGAGATTGGTCCTGAGTACGACTTCGTTCTCTGCACCGGCCTCAAGGGATTCCCGCTGGAATTCGTGCAGTCATCGGGCGACGGCAAGGCAGTGCAGTACAAAGTGTCCGAGCTTACCAAAGGCAAAGTTAAAGACACCGACTTTATGCTCCCCGACGGTTACGACATGCTCACCGAAGAGGCTTTCTCGGCACTGATGAAAAACATAAAGGAGGCACAGGAACTGTTGTCGGAATAGTTTTTTTTGAAAAACCATAAAACATACCAACGATGAAAAGATTATTGGCAATAGCCTTGGTGCTTGCGGTAGCCGTTTCGAGCAACCCGCTGTGGGCCAAGAAAGGCAAGACTTTCGAAGGGGTAATAACCTACACCATCAATTTGTCGGGCGACCCGTCGGTGGAATCGAGCATGGACATGCTGCCGCCTAGCATGCTCACCGCTGTGTTCAAAACCAGAGGCCAGCGCAGCATGATGTCCATAATGGGACAGAAAACCTTTGTCGATGCCAAAAAAGGCGTGGTGACCTCGCTGATAGACATGTCGATGCTGGGAATGGGCACCTACTGCATGGAAAACCCCTACGATGCCGTTAAGAACAACGCCGCCGACCAGCAGTCGAAGATTGAATTTACTGGCGAGACAAAGACCATCTGTGGCTACAAAGCCGAAAAAATAAGACTCGCTACTCCGCAAGAAGGTGCTTCGGTAGAGTTGTGGGTTACCCGCGACCTGACCATCGAGTCGGGACTGCCCACCATGCCCGGTTTGGAAGGTATGGTGCCCCTGCAGTTCGACATACAGTCGGCTGCCGCCGGAATGGGCAACATTACTATAGTGCTTACAGCCAAGGAGATAAAAGAGCAGAAAGTGCCCAACGACGACCTCCTTCCCCCCAAGGACTGCCAGAAGATGACACAGGAAGAACTCCAAAACCTGCTGCAACAGTTCCAGAACCTTGGCGGAGAATTGGACGAATAGTCACTTTTCAACAATATATAGTTTAAAATCCGTCGCCACAACGACGGATTTTTTTTGCGAAAAGGTGTAATTTTGCAAATTTAGTCCACACACCGAAAAAACTAATATCAGTATGTCAAAGAACGAAGCAAAGAAAAAGCCCGCCGCCAAAAAGAGAGGCCAAAGCAGCGTGGCGGCATTCCTTAAAAGTCCCGCATTCCAAAAGATTTGCGGAGGCTTTCTTATACTTTTCGCATTGTTTCTCGCCGTGGTCTTTGTCTCCTACTTTTTCTCGTGGGGCCACGACTACGGACAAACGGAAGAATACGAGAACTGGGGCGGCAAATTCGGCTTCAAGCTCGCCAACTTCTTTATATTCAACACTTTCGGTGTGGCCTCGGTGGGATTTATCGTGTTGTCCCTTTCGATAGGGTTCAAACTTTTGAATATCAATGCGTTGAAATTGGGACGCACCGCCACCATCGTCATCTTCTGGATGGTGTGGACATCGCTGTTTTTCGGTTTGATATACCTTTTTACCGACGCTTCGGCAAAAGCCGAGGGTGCCACCACCCCCGAATGGATAAGCATTTTGGCCGGCGTGGTGGGCTACAGCCTAGCTACGTGGATTAAGAAACTTATCGGCATTCCTGGATTGATAATTTTGTTGCTGTTTGCCGTAGTGTTGGGACTGTGGCTCATCCACCACGTGTCGTTCAAGGGCATTGTGGAGAAAATCAACGAAAATATCGAAAAACGCAAGGCGCAGAAGGCTCTTGAAATTGCCGAAAACAAAAACAAACCCGCCGACATCACGCAGCCCAAGGTGGAAAAAACCGTGGAGCCGGAGCATAAAACCGAGCCTAAAGGCCCCATAACCTTCGACGATTTGGAAAAACCCGCCGACACCACCCCGCCGACCACCCCCCTCAAAACCGAGCCGAACAACGACAAGAGCGACGAGGAGTTCGAGATTATCGACACCACTACACAGCAAACTCCCGAAAAGGACGAATCGCAAGAGGACAACGAGGAATACGAGAAGGAACACTACAACATCGACGAGCCATACGACCCGCGGCTTGACCTGCGCGACTACCAGTTCCCATCAACCGACATGCTCGAACACCACGAGGACAAAAACGTGGAGGTTACCCGCGAGGAGATGGTGGCCAACAAGGACAAAATCGTAAAAACCCTCAAGAACTACTCCATCGAAATCACCAAAATCACCGCCTCGCCCGGTCCTACCGTAACGCTTTACGAGATTGTCCCCGCACCCGGCATACGCATCTCCAAGATAAAAGTGCTGGAGGACGACATAGCGCTGAGCCTCTCCGCCCTCGGCATACGTATCATCGCGCCCATCCCCGGCAAGGGTACCATAGGCATAGAGGTGCCGAACGCCAAGCCGCAGGTGGTTTCGATGCTTACCATGATAAACTCCGACAAGTTCCAGAACAACAACTTCGAGCTGCCCATTGCCATAGGCAAGACTGTTAGCAACGAGACCTACGTCACCGACCTTGCCAAGATGCCGCACCTGCTTATGGCCGGTGCCACGGGACAGGGTAAGTCGGTAGGCTTGAACGCAATCATAGCCTCCTTGCTTTACAAGAAACACCCCGCCGAGCTGAAATTCATTATGGTGGACCCCAAAAAGGTGGAGCTGTCGCTCTACAACCCCATCGAGAAACACTATCTTGCCAAGCTGCCCGACAGCGAGGAGGCCATCATCACCGACGTGCGCAAGGTGGTTCGTACCCTCAACTCGCTGTGTATCGAGATGGACAACCGCTACGACCTGCTCAAGGACGCGCAGGTGCGTAACATTAAGGAATACAATCCCAAATTTATCGCCCGCCGACTTAATCCCCAAAAAGAGGTGAGTCCCAACAACTTCCACCGTTTCCTGCCATACATCGTAGTGGTGGTGGATGAGTTTGCCGACCTTATAATGACGGCCGGACGCGAGGTGGAGCAGCCCATAGCACGTATAGCCCAGCTGGCACGTGCCGTAGGCATACATCTGATAATAGCCACCCAACGTCCTTCGGTGAAGATTATCACCGGCACCATCAAGGCCAACTTCCCCGCCCGTATTGCTTTCAGAGTGACGTCGCAGGTGGACTCCCGCACAATTCTCGACAGCGGCGGTGCCGAACACCTCATTGGTCGTGGCGATATGCTACTCTCCACCGGCAACGACGTGCTGCGTCTGCAATGTGCACTTATCGACACGCCTGAGATTCAGGAGATAGTGAAATTCATCAGCCAGCAGAACGGTTATCCCGAATGTTTCGAGTTGCCAGAATACCTCGACGAGAGCGACGCTCCGAACAAAGATTTCGAGCCGGGCAAGAAAGACGCCCTCTTCGAACAGGCCGCCCGTCTGGTGGTGCTTTCGCAACACGGTTCCACGTCATTGCTGCAACGCAAGCTGGAGCTGGGCTACAACCGTGCCGGCAAGATTATGGACCAGCTCGAGGCCGCAGGCATCGTGGGTCCCTCCGAAGGCAGCAAAGCCCGCGAAGTGCTTGTGCGGTCCGAAGCCGAACTCGAAGAGATACTGAAAAACATCATATAGCCACGTGCTATGGCAGAAAACAACTTCCTCGACCACATAACGCACCCCGACGCCCAGCAGTACGCCGAGGAGCACACCTCGCCCGAAAGCGACACCCTTCACCGCCTCGACCGCTGGACACACCTCAAAATGCCCTATCCGCAGATGCTCAGCGGACATTATCAGGGCAAGCTGCTGGAGTTCGTCAGCCGACTGAAAAAACCGCACCACATACTCGAAATAGGCAGCTACGTGGGCTATTCCACCGTGTGCCTGAGCAAAGGTCTCGACCCGAAAGGCACAATACACTGCATCGAGGCCAACGAGGAGTACGAGGACATCATTAAAGAGACACTGCAAAAGGCGGGGATAGCCGACAGAACCACCCTGCATATAGGCGACGCCACCAGCATATTGCCGACGATCGAAGGCATAACATTCGACCTCGTTTTCATCGACGCCGACAAAAAGAACTACCTCAACTACTACGAAACCATTGTGCCTATGCTCGACAGCGAAGGGCTGTTGCTGATAGACAACGTGCTTTGGAGCGGAAAAGTGCTATATCCGCAGTCGGCAGGCGACAAGGAGACCGAAGTGCTGAAACAACTCAACGACCGTGTGCAAACCGACCCGCGAGTGGAAAACATACTGCTTACTGTACGCGACGGACTGATGATGTGTGTGAAATTGTAAAGCGCTGATAATATGTGGCTTGTCTAAAATTTTCGAGTAAAAACGATAAAAACAGCCTTCAATATTTTGAAATGCAAGAAAAAAAATGTAACTTTGCAGTTTCAAAAGTAGAGTTTTTAAACATCACAAACGAAAAACATAATTATGAAAAAACTGATACTTACGATGTTGGTAACGCTTGTTGTAGCGGTGATTTATTCGTGCAACAAAGAAAAAGACTGCATTTGCTCGGTAGAGGGCAAAGGCGATGTTGTAAGGATGCACATCAACGACGGCCAGTGTATCGACATCAGATATATCAACGACGCCAACGGAGTGGAAGAAGTGCGCGTTTTATGTATGGAGGACACCATTTAATTGAAAATCAATTCTATAACGTTATGAAAAGAGCTTTATTTATTATCGGATTTATGATGGTTGTGGGATTGATGGCTACATCCTGCAAAAAAGAGAAAGTTTGCGAGTGCAAATACACACGCACCTACGCCGACGACGAAAACACCTACTCGTTCCTGCTCGAGGTGAAGATAGACAAAGGCAACTGCGAGGACATCACCACCTACGGCACCACCGACAGGTCGGGCATCACTTTCACATCCGACGCCACGTGCGTACAAAAAGAATAGAAAAAACACAACAGAACTAAATACACAGATAATATGAACAAATTTATAACAGTACAGGAAGCCGTTGACAAAATCCACGACGGTATGACCATTATGGTGGGCGGATTTCTGGGCGTAGGCACTCCCGAATCCATCATCGACGGCCTTGTGGCCAAAGGTGTGAAAAACCTCACCCTCATCAGCAACGACACCGCATACGTGAACAAAGGTGTCGGCAAAATGATTGTTAACCACCAGATTAAGAAACTCATTGTGTCGCACATAGGCACCAACGAGGAGACAATAAACCAGATGAACAGCGGCGAGCTGGAGGTGGAATTCAGCCCGCAGGGCACACTGGCCGAACGTATCCGCAGCGGCGGAGCCGGACTGGGCGGCGTTCTCACACAGACGGGCCTTGGCACCGTGGTGGAGAAAGGCAAGGAGAAAGTTACCGTCGACGGTAAGGAATACCTGCTCGAGAAACCCCTCCACGCCGACGTGGCACTGATAGGAGCCAATATCTCCGACGAGGACGGCAACCTTATCTACAAAGGCACATCGCAGAACTTCTGTCCGCTGATGGCCACCGCAGCCGACCTTGTTATCGTGGAACCGCAGGAAGTGGTGAAAACCGGCTCCCTCGCCCACGAAGCCATCCGCACTCAGGCTATCCTGGTCGACTATATCGTTAAGAAATAAGGTAGCTTAGACTTATACAAACTAAAAACGCCACCCGAAAGGATGGCGTTTTTTTGTGTTATGTTTTTCAGTCGAAAAGTGGCAATCTAATCACCAATCACTAATCACCAATCACTAATCACCAATCACTAACTACAGTTTAAATCCAAAGGTGAACATCACTCCCACATTTTGAATATAGTCGCGGTATTTGCCTACGACGCCCATATTGCCTTCACCTGTAAGGTCATGCTCGATGTGGAAGGGTTCGGCTGTGGTGGTGTTGTAGAACGGCACGGAGTAGTAGAGGTTGCCTGCGACAAAAAGCAGGGTGCTGATGTTGTAGGCGGCGCCCACACGCAGACGAGCTCCGGCTTTGATGCCGATACCTTCGGGATTCTTTTTCTGTTTTGTGGTTTGAGGCACCAGAGGTTCCTTTTTCTCATCGCTGGTGATAACGGGTATGGTGGGGAAGACGAGCATCTCGTAGAAGTTGATGCCGCCGTGCACCGAAATTTTGTCGGTAAGGAGGTACGAGAGATATACACCTTCGTCGATGACAAGCGAAGCCACGCTGTATTTCAGGTTGGTAAGCTTGCCGTTGGTGTCGTTTTTGAAATCCACTGTCCAGTTGTCGATGCTGTAGCAGATGCTTCCGTCGATGCCGAGACGCATCTTGCCTGTTTTGCCCACATCGTGCTCGTGGCCCAGATATAAGCCGCCCTGAATGGCGGGGATGTCCTTGTAGGTGCCTAACTCTTCGGTGAGTTTGCAGTTTTTGTCGGGCCACATAAACACATTGCGCTGCAGGTTCATATTGGTGCCGACGGTGAGGCCGAGACGGAAATCGGAGCGGTACAGCATTCCGTTGTTCTCCTGTGAGTAGAGTTGGCTTGTCGCAATGGCGAACAGAGCTGCCAGAAATAGTATTTTTTTTCTCATTGGGCGTTGGTTTTTATTGTGTTTCCGCATAAAAATACGCAGCGGAATTATTTTGCAAAGATACGATTTTTTTTCTTAATAGTGATGAGTGATTGGTGATTAGTGAATCGATGCGGGGTAAATAATTGGTATTCAATGGTTTGATATTGTGGGTAAGCACACGGATTTGTTAGCCACTGACGTGGCTCACGTGGGAATTAGTATTCAGGGTGCAGTATTCAGTATTCAGAAGGGACGCACCGCTTGCGTCCGAATTTTGATGGTATTGGGTTGTGGATATGTAGGGACGCACGGCCGTGCGTCTCGCTTATATGTGCGTTGGAAATTGTAGAGACGTGCTGCAGCGCGTCTCTACAGCCCGACCAGTAAAAACACCGTCCCCAAAAATCACGACTGTTGCACAATAAAACCGGCACGGTTGCCGTTATCAATCAATAACGATTTTTTAAAAACGTAAAAACACATTATTATATGGCAGCAAAATCAATGTTAAGAGTAAGGATGAGTGCAAAGGACGCTCATTACGGAGGAAATTTGGTTGACGGAGCGCACATGCTCCATCTCTTTGGCGACGTGGCCACGGAGCTTCTTATCATTCAGGACGGAGACGAAGGCCTGTTCTGCGCCTACGACATGGTGGAGTTCAAGGCTCCGGTGTATGCCGGCGACTATATCGAGGCTTACGGCGAGATAACCCGCGT
>JAEENM010000073.1 GCA_016283745.1 Bacteroidales bacterium
TGATGTGGAAAACAATGTAAAAGCAACTGAAAAATCAAAATATAGAATTGGTTCCGTCTCGAAATCGTTTACAGCGGTTCTGGTTTTAAAGGCAGTTGAAGAAAAGAAAATTGACCTTGACCAAACGATTGACAAATGGTTCCCGACAATCGCAAATTCCCAGAAAATAACCGTAAGGCATTTGCTAAGCCATAGGAGTGGAATTCACGATTTTACACACGACGAGGACTATCTGGCCTGGTGTACGCAGCCCAAAACAGAAAAAGAAATGCTGGCAATTATCGAAAAAGGCGGCAGCGATTTTGAACCCGACAGCAAGTCCGATTACAGCAATTCGAACTATGTGTTATTGACCTACATACTTGAAAAGACTTTCTCCAAACCATATTCCGACTTGTTGCAGGAATACATTGCCAAGCCAATTGGTCTGACCGACACATACGTTTTTGGAAAAACCAATACGAACAACAACGAATGCCGATCATATCGTTTCTTGGGTTCTTGGAAGGTAGAAAACGAAACGGACTGGACTGTTCCGATGGGGGCAGGTGCCATAGTGTCAACGCCGACCGACTTGACAAAATTCGCAGACGCTTTGTTTGGTGGAAGGCTTCTGACTAATGAAAGTCTCGAAATCATGAAAAACATTAAGGATGACTATGGTCTCGGGTTGTTCGAGATTCCTTTTGGCGAAAATATAGGTTTAGGACACACGGGTGCCATAGATGGTTTTATTTCTGTTTATTCGCATTTTGCCGACGGAAATATTACGTATGCCTTGACTTCTAACGGGCTTAATTTTAAACTCGGAGATATTAAAAAGGCGGTCTTAGGCGCAGTTTACGGCAAACCTTACGAGTTGCCAGAATTCTATAATGTGTCTTCGGAAGATTTGGACATTTATTTGGGGGTGTATGTTTCCAAGAAAATAGGTTTGAATTTTATTGTCACAAAAGAAGGAAACACTTTGATCGGGCAGATTGGAGATGATGCTATCCCGTTAGAGGCAGTTGACAAGGACAAATTCAGGTGCGACCAGATAGGGGCAAAATTGGAATTCAATCCGAAAAAGAATACAATGACTTTATTTCAATACGGGGCGAAATTAGTTTTCCGAAAGAAAAAATAGTTTTCCGATGAGTTGAACCCTGACCCGCAAAAAATTCCAAACCCCCATCCCTTGCCCGAGTTGCGGAAACATGCTTGATGTGCCGACGAGCTTTACTTTTTTAATTAGCAGCTGGCGCGAACGGGCACTTCTTGCCGATGCACTGGTTGTTGATATGGCTGCGGGAGCATTTCACCTCGGGCTTCTCCATTTCCACGCCGAGGTGTTCTTTCACGAAGTCTATGGCCGTGAGTATCGACAGGTAGGAGTCGCGCTTGCAGCAACGGGGACCGCCGTTCAGGGCCACCTGCTCCAAGGCGCGCGACGTCATCAGGTTGCACAGCCGCCAGGTGTCGGTGGAGAGCGGCGTGTTGCGGGTGACGACCGACATAAAGATGCCGGTGCTGATAGCGGCTCCGCAGGCGCCCATGTAACCGCAGGCACCGCCCGGCACCTGCCGTCCGCGGCTCATCACCTCGAGGAGGCCCGACTGCAGGTCGAGTTTGGCCGTGTCGGGGGCGGCATTGTTGTAAGCCGTCAGCAGGGCAGCACCCACCAGCACGTGGTGCTCCGGACCGTGCATGTGGCAAAACGGCTGCGACATCATCTTCTCCAGGATGGCGATGGGGTCTTTAGAGGTCTCGGCCATGCATAAGGCCATGATGGAGTCCATGCCGGCGGTGTGGCAATCGGAGCAGACATAATGCCCTTCCACGCAGCGGGTCTTGCTGGGTTCTTGCTTGTGGCAAAGCACACACTCCATCAGCGTGTCCTGTTCGAGGTACTCCAGCGGCGCGCCGCAAATCAAGCATTCTTCTTGGTTCATAATATGTTTTTTCGGCAAAAATACACATTTTTTCAACGATTTCTTCTTGATCCTGTTTCTGATATACCTCCACTATATTCCTTCATAAATCCTTTTGTCCTCATCCTTGAATACATTGAAAACCACCTGTTTGACACTACAGTCGGGATGTGCGGTCAGGTAATTTTTGACGGTTTGCACGGCAATTTTAGCGGCCAACCGGTTCGGGAAGCGGAACTCGCCCGTGGAGATGCAGCAGAAGGCGATGCTTTCAAGATGGTTTTCATCGGCCAGCTGCATAATGGAGCAATAGCACGAGGCCAACTGCTCTTGCTGAAACGCTGTCGGGATGCCGTTGGGGATGATGGGGCCGACGGTGTGGATGACGTACTTGCACGGCAGGTTGTACGCTTTGGTGATTTTGGCCCGCCCCGTGGGTTCCAAATGTCCTTGTTGCTGCATCAGTCGGTGACATTCCTCACGCAGCTGCACGCCCGCCGCCGAATGGATGGCGTTGTCGATGCACCCGTGCAACGGATGGAAACAACCCAACATCTGCGCATTGGCGGCGTTGACGATGGCATCCACGCGGAGACGGGTGATGTCGCCCTGCCATAACAACAATTGTTTTCCTGTAGAGACGTGCCATGGCGCGTCTCTACCAACGTCCATAATATCAACCAATTCCACAATGCCTTTTCCCTGTAATTGTGCCTGCAATTCCTCGTCCTGCAAACGCAGGAACTCCTCGCTGACGGGTTTGGGTTCGCGCACGTTGCGCAGGGCACGGAAAAGATCGTGCTTTCCCTGTTCGGTCGTGGGGATTTCCATTTCGGAATATTGCGGATCTTCCTTTATCAAATAATCAATTAAAAAATCTAAACGATTCATTATCAATAATTAAAATAAACAAATCAACGAATCAACAATTCAACATCCTTTCCAACACCTCCCCAATATCCCCGTCAATCACAATCGACCTGTCCTTGATCTGGTCCACGGTGAACGCCTCGCCGAGGTTGATGGTGGCATAGGTGGCATTCGGGTTTTGCATCGTCCATTGGATGAACGGAATTTTGAAAACGATGGGGGTGTTCCCGCCGCTGCCCAAATCCAGAAACAATATTTTGCCGTTCGGTAGAGACGTGCCATGGCGCGTCTCTACGTTCAAATGCCGCCTGATGAAATCGGCATACCGCTCCGATGCCGCGTGCCAACCCTCGTCCTCCACGAAGGTTTCGTCCGACCGCAGGTTCATCGCCATCGGACCGCCACACACGGGGCATTTCGGTACCAATTCCGACGGAATCCGCATATCCATCTGTTCCGCAATCATCCGTTTGATCACATCCTCGTTGTCGTAGGTCTTTGGGTGACAAGGTTTTGCGCATTGGAACAGGCCGTAGTCACCTTGCGTGTAGAACAGCCGCTTTTTGGCAAAACCAGCGTTTTGGAACTGGTGATCGACATTGGTGGTGATGACGAAATAGTCCTTGTCTTTCAGGAGTTTGAGCAGGTTGTCATAGACGGGCTTCGGGGCGGGCACGTAGCGGTTGTAGTAGATATGGCGGCTCCAGTAGGCCCACTTCTCCTCCTCGGTGGGAAACGGATAGAAGCCCGCTGAGTACATGTCGGTGAAGCCATATTGGCGGATGAAGTCGGCAAAGTGCTGCTGGAAACGCTCGCCGGAGTAGGTGAATCCCGCCGAGGTGGAGAGGCCTGCGCCGGCCCCGACTACGATGGCGTCGGCTTCGAGTAAGGCTTTATGTAGTTTTTCTGTTTCCATAAAACGAAAGCAAGTTGCTTTCACAAAACGCGGAAGCAACTTGTTTATTGTTGGTTAGTAAATTGATTTCCTTATTTGTACAA
>JAEENM010000074.1 GCA_016283745.1 Bacteroidales bacterium
TATAACTACTTGTTTAGTTGAAAATTGAAATGATAGGAAAGGTATGTATGCTGTTGGACGTTAATTCTTGGCTTTCAGTAATTAGTGACAAATTATATGGCAATTCGTGTTAGTTCCAAAATAAAAAGCATTTTTTTTCGTTTTTTCCGTGTCTTTTAGATGTGTATTTAACTGATGAAACGCGAAGAAGAGATTTACAAGGTTACTTTGGTGGGCAGTGCGGGGAATCTGGCGCTGCTGGTTTTTAAGTTTGTGGCTGCCGTTGTGGGACACAGCGCCGCAATGATGGCCGACGCGGTACATTCGTTGTCGGATTTCGTCACGGACATCATCGTCATTGCCTTTGTGCATGTCAGCGCCAAGCCGCAGGACGAGTCGCACGACTACGGTCACGGCAAGTACGAGACACTGGCCTCGCTGTTTGTGGGGCTGGCGTTGGTGGCGGCCGCCCTCGGCATTATTGTGACGGGCGCGGTGAAATTCGCCTCGTGGCTCGGCGGAGAGCAGCTGCCTGCCCCGGGTAAGCTGGCACTATGGGCGGCACTAATCTCCATAGTGGTGAAAGAAATCCTGTACCAATACACGGCACGTGCGGGCAAACGTCTGGATTCGCAGGCAGTGGTGGCCAACGCATGGCATCACCGCAGCGACGCCCTAAGTTCCATAGCCGCTACGATAGGCATTGGCGGTGCCATACTCCTCGGCGACCGCTGGACGGTGCTCGACCCGCTGGCTTCCATAGTGGTGGGGGCGATGCTGGTGAAAGTGGCCGTAGGCATACTGCACGGCAGCATGAACGAACTGACAGAGAGCTCGTTGCCACCCGAGACGGAGAAAGAGATTGAAGACATTATCCACACCTGTCCCGACGTTTGTGAGCCCCACAACCTGCGCACCCGCCGTATCGGCAACCGCATTGCCATAGAGGCGCACATACGTATGGACGGCAACGTGTCGCTGCACGAAGCCCACGAATGTGCCTCGCTAATAGAACGGCGGCTGAAAGAGCGTTTCGGACCGCAGACACACGTAACACTGCACATGGAACCGAAGAAAAGTTGAAAGTTGAAAATTGAATATTGAAAGTTGAAATTATTGGATTATGTTATTAATTTGAAAGTTGAGAGTTGAAAATTGAAATGTTGGCGGGGCTTCGACAAGCTCAGCCACCGCTGGATTACTTGGAGATTAGTTGAAAATTGAAAATAGAAAAGTTATGGCGGAGAAAGGAATTAAAAAGACCAATGCGGCACGGCTGCTGGACCAGCTGAAGATTGAGTATCAGCTGATTCCCTACGAGGTTGACGAGAATGACCTCGGTGCCACGCATATCGCCGAGCAGCTGGGACAGCCCATAGAGAGGCTTTTCAAGACGTTGGTGCTGCGCGGCGACCGCACGGGGCTGTTTGTGTGCGTGATACCCGGCGCCGAGGAGGTGGACCTGAAGAAAGCCGCCAAGGTTACGGGCAACAAAAAAGCGGAGATGATACACGTGAAAGAGCTGCTCCCCCTCACGGGATACATACGTGGTGGCTGTTCGCCCATAGGCATGAAAAAGCCTTTGCCCACCTATTTTCACCAGAGTGTGACGGATTACGACACAGTGTATTGCAGCGCCGGACAGCGCGGACTGCAGTTCTGCATAGCACCCGCCGACCTTGTTAAAGCGGCGCACGGCACAATTTGCGATTTGATTGTATGACGACGAAAGTACATAAATACAAATAGAAGTAATGATAAAAAATAATGATGTTATGAAACGTCTTTTCTTTGTTTTGATATTCGTTTTTGCCGGATTGTCTGTTAAAGCAACTGGACAAATGGCGGATTATGTGTTTGTTGACGGTGAGGAGTGGTATCTTCTTGGCAGACCAATCGGGGCGGACACGATGCTGTACTTTGGTGTGCGGGCAAGTTTTCAAGGGGCATATTGTGAGTCCACTGGTAACTGGGATGGTTTTGTCGCTTATTGGAGCATTATGGATGGGTTGATTATTTTGGATAGCATTAAGTTTTTAAACGCAAACAAAAACTGTGAATTTGACAAACTGCCCGATTCTGTTTTGCAAAAGGTGTTTAAGAAGTATTATGTGAAAGGGCGTATTGTGGCTGGTTGGGTTAATGGCACTTTGCGTTTGGCAAAAGGAAATATGATATATTATTTTAATGGTGGATTTTTACGGAATTATGAGACTGAAATGCATATAACTGTTGAAAGAGGACGTGTGGTGGAGACTAAACTGTTTAACAATCGTGTGGCGGAGGATGGATTTGCTTTTGAGGACTTGCAACAAGAATATTGGGATAGTCTTTCATTCTCATTTAGGCATTTTGCAAACAGTTACAGAGAACTGGATAGCGTGAATAGAATTTATGTCGAAATTGATGATATTGATATAGACAGTACTGGGCATTTGAATGATGTACCCAAAGTAAAAGTCCATTTGGTACAAGGCAATCGCGAACGTGTTCCAGAGACGGTGATTGAACAGTTGGAGCAGGAGTTCAAGAAGATGTTGATGGCAATTCCCAAGTGGAAGGTGTATTGTATAAACGGGAAGTATAGAACGCTTTATCATGGATGGACTATGCCGATACGGTTGAAAATAAATAATGAATGATGTGAATGCTGGCGTTTTTTTATTTTATTATCTTGTCGCCGTCAATGTCGTGACGTTCGTAGTTTACGGTCTCGACAAATGGAAAGCGCGTCGAGGGCGGTGGCGCATACCGGAGGCGGCACTGCTGTGGCTTGCCGTGCTCGGGGGCAGCGTGGCGGCACTGTTGGCGATGTGGCTGTTCCGACACAAGACAAAGCATAATAAGTTCCGCTATGGAGTGCCTATGATTTTGGCCGTGCAGGTGGGAGTGACGATATTGCTGATGGCGAAAGGAGGCATTTAGTGCGAGGTCCCTTGTTGGAAGATTTTTTTCGAAATTGATAAATAGTATTTTGTGTAAATGGTAGAAATTTTTGTGTAAAAAGTTAGTCGTGAGAAAAAATTATTGTCATATTGAAAAAAACGTATTTTTGCAAATCGAAACAATTACACTTTTTATGATGAGAAGTATTGGGTATAATTTGTTTATCATTCCGTTCCTTGTTATTACAATGCAAGGTTGTACAGAAAAGGAGAGCGTAGGAAGTGCCCTATCAGAGCCTCGTGTGTATGATGGTGTGTTGGAGATTGTTTCCGAGCCATGTGTGGTAGAGCCTTGTATGCCAGGTGTGGTTTTTTCGTTGGCTATTAGCGAAGATTCGAGTCTTGTCGTTGTACGTGACGGTATTTTTGTCCGTTGGCATTCTAATAGCACCGCCATGGAAAAGTTTGGCGTTGAAATAGGAGATTCTCTATCGTTGAATGGTATTTGTGAAGAAAAAAAGGATTTGAACAATAAGAAGTATTTGACATTAACAGTTAAGTAAGCATGAAAAATCTACCAAGCAACAAAATAACGGGGTCGAATTCAACCCCGTTTTTATAGCAGACTGGTATAATACACTGGCAGGCAGGTTGTCGGCCCGTCTTGTTGGTAGTCTTTTGTGTAGAGCAAGATGCGGTCGCCTATGCGAGAGGGGAACTTCTCACAGAACACATCCAACGATTTATGGGTTTTGTAGCCGGATGACTTCACCTCTATTGGTACTATTTTTTTGCCACGTGACAACAAAAAATCTATCTCGTAGTTGTGCTTTTCATCTTTCGGAAAAGTGTAATAGAAAAGTTGGTTCCCTGACGAGGCAAGCATTTGTGCCACAAGGTTTTCATATACATATCCCAAGTTTGCCTCCAGTTTGTCGCTCAACAACTGTTTATAGATAATGTTTTCTGTATAAGTTTTGTCCCAGAAACACAATGTTACGAAAAGGCCGGTGTCTGCCAAAAATATCTTATAGCGCGACAAATCTTTTGTGAGCGACATCCCGACATTGGGGTCGGAACAATGATGGCAGAAAAGCGTGGTTTTGCTTTCGGACAATGCCTGTAGAAGTTCCGTCTGCTTGTCTTCCGAAACACTTCCTATTGTGTTGAACGGGACAAAGCGTCCAGCCGAACGATTCAGCTGGGATGGTATGGAAGTGAACAACTGTCCTAAATTTCCCGTAGGGTCAATTTTTATAAAATCCTCTTCATATAGACGGAGGATGTTTCGTTTCATATCGTCAACCCTTTTAAAATTTTTGGTTTCCAGATATGTATTGACAGCCTGAGGCATTCCACCGACAAGCATATACAATCTGATTTCTCGCATTTTTTGGCGATGTGCAGCCCCAAGAGGAATTTTTTTCTTTAACGCCATTCGAAGAAGTTGTACTGAAGTATTGTCGCCCAGTGCCCAACGGAATTCTTCGTGGTCCATAGGATACATGGTTACCCGTTCTTCTTCGCTTGGTATGGTGATGTTCTGCGTGTTTTTCCGGATACTTATCAATGATCCAGTCTCGATATAGTCGTATCTGCCATCTGCTACCAGATATTTAATTGCCTGACGCGCTTGAGGACACTTTTGAACCTCGTCGAATACGATTAACGATTTGCGTTCGAAAAGTTGGACATTATAAGTGTTTTGCAAGGAAACAAAAAGATAATCCAAATTCGACAAATCGTCAAACAATGCAATGGTGGCTTTGGATGCTTTGTTAAAGTCAATTAATATGAATGACTTATATTCGCTCTTGGCAAAATTTTCCACCAAAGTGGATTTGCCGACACGACGCGCACCCTCAATCAATATGGCGGTCTGTCCATTTTGCTCGTTTTTCCATTCGAGCAGTCTGTCGTATAGTTTCCTTTTGAATATCATTGCTTTCGTGTTCTGAAAATTTGTGCAAAAATACGATTTTTTTTTAATCCCCCGAAATTTTTTTTACGAAAATCCACAATCCCCCGAAATTTTTTTTGCAAAAATACGGAATCCCCCGAAATTTGCAACACGTTTCTGTCAATAAAAAGTTCTGAATTCGAGCTGCTTTTTCAGATATAGGGGGAGTGTTTTTAGGTAGGAGAAAGAGGAAGTCTAAAAAAAACACACTTATTGATAGTCGGTTTGTTTGGCTGTATGAAGTGAGAGCGAAACGCGAATAAATCTTTATGAAAAATAATTTTTCCAAAACCTTTGGGAATGACAATTTTTTTATGTAAATTTGCAAGTTTAAAAACAATTACAACGAAGTAATAATACTTTAAAACACAAATATTTAGTAATATGGCAGAAAAAAAACAATTCATGACATGCGACGGTAACTGCGCTGCTGCGCACGTGGCCTACATGTTTAGCGAAGTGGCCGCCATCTATCCTATCACCCCGTCCTCGCCGATGGCCGAATACATCGACGAATGGAGTGCTGGTGGCAGAAAGAACATTTTCGGTGAGACCGTGAAAGTGGTCGAGATGCAATCCGAGGCCGGTGCCGCCGGTGCCGTACACGGCTCGCTGCAGGCTGGCGCCCTCACCACCACCTACACCGCATCGCAGGGACTCCTGCTGATGATCCCCAATATGTACAAAATCGCAGGCGAGCTGTTGCCGGGCGTGTTCCACGTTAGTGCCCGTGCTCTGGCAGCCCAGGCCCTCTCCATCTTCGGCGACCACGCCGACGTGATGAGCGCCCGTCAGACCGGTTTCGCCATGCTGGCCACCGGCTCCGTGCAGGAGATTATGGACCTCGCACCTGTGGCTCACCTTGCAGCTATCGAAGGCCGCGTGCCTTTCCTCCACTTCTTCGACGGTTTCCGCACATCGCACGAAATCCAGAAAGTGGAAGCCACCGACCAGGCCAAGGTCGAGAAACTCGTCAACTGGAAAGCTCTGAAGGAATACCGCGACCGTGCCCTGAATCCGGAACATCCCGTAACCCGCGGCACAGCCCAGAACCCCGACATCTATTTCCAGACCCGCGAGCTGCAGAACAAATATTACGACGCTCTGCCCGACATCGTGGCCAAATATATGGCTAAGATGAGCAAAATCACCGGCCGCGAGTACGCTCCCTTCACCTACTACGGTGCCAAGGACGCTACCGACGTCATCGTTGCCATGGGCTCCATCACCGACGTTATCAAAACCGTTATCGACAAGGAAAACAAAGCCGGCAAGAAACTCGGTCTGGTGAGCGTTCACCTGTATCGTCCGTTCAGCGTGAAATACCTGATGGCCGTTATGCCCAAGAGCGTGAAGAGAATCTGCGTTCTCGACCGTACCAAAGAACCTGGTGCCAACGGCGATCCTCTGTATCTCGACGTTGTTGAGGCTTTCAAGGATGTGAAGAAACAACCGATGATTATCGGCGGCCGTTTCGGTCTCTCCTCGAAAGACACCACCCCCGCACAGGTTCTGGCTATTTACAAGAACCTTGCAGCCGAGAAACCCATGAACCAGTTCACCGTGGGTATCAAAGACGATGTAACCCACCGTTCTTTGAAGGTTGGCAAAGAAATTTCCATCCTGCCCAAGGGCACTTTCGAAGCCAAATTCTACGGCCTCGGTGCCGACGGTACTGTGGGTGCCAACAAAAACTCCATCAAGATTATCGGTGACAACACCAACAAATACAGCCAGGCTTATTTCGACTACGACTCGAAGAAATCGGGCGGCTACACCTGCTCGCACTTGCGTTTCGGCGACCAGCCCATTCTGGCTCCCTACCTCGTTGGTACTCCCGACTTTGTGGCCGTTCACGTTCCTTCGTACCTGAAGAAATACGACTGCCTGCGCGGTCTGAAAAAGAACGGTACCTTCCTCTACAACTCGCCGTGGAGCGTGGCCGACACCAAGAAACATCTTCCCGATTTCGTGAAGAAATATCTGGCCATGAACAACATCAACATGTACATCATCGACGCCACCAAGATTGCTGCCGAGATTGGTCTGGGCAACCGCACCAACACCATCCTGCAGAGCGCTTTCTTCAAAATCTCCGGCGTTATTCCTTACGACCTTGCTGTTGAGCAGATGAAGAAATTCATCGTGAAATCGTACGGCAAGAAAGGTGAGGATGTGGTGAACATGAACTATGCAGCCGTTGACCGCGGTGGCGAGATTACTAAAGTGGAAATCCCCGCCGAATGGGCTAAACTGGACTGCAGCACCGATTTTGTGTTCGAACACAACGACAACGATCCAGAATTCATCAACAAAGTGATGCGCCCGATGGTGGCACAGTGCGGCAACGACCTGCCCGTGAGCGCTTTCAAGGAAATTGTTGACGGTACTTTCCCCGCCGGCACCACCGCCTACGAGAAACGTGGCGTGGCTACCGTGGTTCCCGAATGGAACTCCAAAAACTGTATCCAGTGCAACCAGTGCTCGCTGGTATGTCCTCACGCTGCCATCCGTCCCGTGGTTATGACCGACGCCGAGCTTAAGAAAGCTCCCAAAGGCATGGCTACTGTGGATATGAAGATGCCGAAGGAAATGGCCGGAATGCATTTCCGTATGCAGGTTTCCGTTATGGACTGCACAGGCTGCGGCAACTGCGCCGACGTATGTCCCGCCAAGGAGAAAGCTCTGGTGATGAAACCTTTCGAAAGCCAGCTCGACGAAGCCAAGAACTGGGAATACAGCCAGAAGAAAGTTACCTACAAGGACGAACTTATCGACAAATACGCCAACGTAAAGAACAGCCAGTTTGCACAGCCTCTGTTCGAGTTCAGCGGTGCTTGCGCCGGATGTGGTGAGACTCCTTATATCAAGACCATCACCCAGCTGTTTGGCGAACGCATGATTGTGGCCAATGCTACCGGATGCTCCTCCATCTACGGCGGCTCGGCTCCCGCAACTCCTTACTGCAAGAACTACCGCAGCGGCAAGGGCGTGGCTTGGGCCAACAGCTTGTTCGAGGACAACGCTGAGTTCGGTCTGGGTATGGCAACAGCTACCCGCCAGATGCGCGACCGCGTGGAACGTATCATGCGCGAGGCTATAGCCAACTGCAAGAAATGCGACAAGAAACTGAAAGACCTGTTCCAGGAATGGATCGACAACCGCGAATGCGGCGTTAAGACCGCCGAACTGGCCGACAAAATCATCGCCGGCTGCACAAAATGCGGTTGCGACTACTGCAAACAGATCATCGACCTGAAAGACCACCTTGTGAAGAAATCGCAGTGGATCTTCGGCGGCGACGGCTGGGCTTACGATATCGGATTCGGCGGTCTGGACCACGTGCTGGCCAGCGGCGAAGATGTGAACGTGCTGGTTCTCGACACCGAGGTGTACTCCAACACCGGCGGACAGAGCTCCAAAGCTACCCCGGCAGGTGCTGTGGCCAAATTTGCCGCTTCCGGTAAGAAAGTGCGCAAGAAAGACCTCGGCATGATTGCCAAGAGCTACGGCTATGTGTATGTGGCACAGGTGGCCATGGGCGCAAGCCAGGCTCAATACTTCAAGGCTATCAAAGAGGCCGAAGCTTACCACGGACCTTCGCTGGTGATATGCTACGCTCCTTGTATCAACCACGGTATCAAGGTTGGCATGGGCCGTTCGCAGCACGAAGAGGCCAAAGCTGTGGAATGCGGCTACTGGCACCTGTGGCGTTTCAACCCCGCCGAAGAAGAGGCCGGACAGAACGGCTTCCACCTCGACAGCAAGGAACCCGACTGGAGCAAGTTCCAAGACTTCATCATGGGCGAAGTACGCTACAACAGCTTGCTGAAGACCTTCCCCGCCGAGGCTAAGGAACTCTTCGCCAAGACCGAACAGTTTGCTAAACTCCGCTACGAAGGCTACAAAAAGCTGAGCGAAGAGAAGTAAATCGCTGATCTGAATTTCTGAGAATTCAATTAAACTGGGCAGCCCGAGAGGACTGCCCAGTTTCTAAAATAAGAGAAATGGAAATAATATCTTTTGAAAATAACATATTAGAGCGGATACACGATATTTCCAATCTTGAAATAAAATGGAAGAAGGAAAATCTTTCTTATGTTAAAAAGAATGATTCTTTAGCCGATATAACCTATGATTTTAAGGTGGAAAGAAATAAGTTGTTTTCACAGATTTTGGGAAAAACGAGAACAAAGCATTCCACTATTGTTTCTCAATATGAAGGCTATTTGCTTTTAGATGAGAAGTGTGGTGAGGATATGCGTATTTGCTGTACAAATGGTTATAATACTACAATAATAAAAGATCCTCGGAAAAATAATGTCTTTCTTAAAAGAGTCGCGATGGTTTTCCCGAGTATAGAAGATTTATTTTCATACTATTATTACACTGGTAATTCCACTATTGAGTTGGACCCATATACGAATGAGCGTAGAATTGAATGGGAGAAACATTTAGATGTTCAAATAGGAGATGGGGAAAGTTTCTCATTGGAATTTGTCAACGGTGAAGCATCTTTTTGTTTTGATACTTTTGATAAATTATCTAAAGGTGATAGTGTGTCTTTCTTGTTTAAAAATGGAGACGTTGTAGATTATGTAATAAAAAGTACTTCAAAAAATAAATGTCGTGCATTATTCACATTATATCAAGAGGATTTAGATGCTTTTGTTGGTTCTGAACTAATTTCATATCGAATAACATACAATAAAGCCAATGAATCTGAAACACGTTTAGTAGCAAATGATGTTTTGGGCCATCCATATAAAAACGAAGCCATTTCAATGTATGTGAAAGACTACCTTGAAACATTGCATAAATTGTTGCCTAATTATCAAATACCTCAACGAACTGTCATTAAATCACATCGCAATTATGTTTTCGAGGGTTGTTACGTTTATCTTATGCACGACATATCAAATGGCTACTATAAAATAGGAATATCCAATAAGCCAGAGTACCGTGAAAAGACATTGCAAAGTGAGAAACCCACGATAGAATTGCTCACATGTAAGAAATATCCTACCCGTAAAATAGCCGAAGCTATTGAATCCGCATTGCACTCTGCATACAGCCAACAACGGATACGTGGAGAATGGTTTAATTTGGACGATGTGGATGTGGCTACAATAATTGAAACATTGAAATAATCCTTGAGCAACCACACTTCTAACATACGAAAAATAGAATAAGAACGTTATAAAACAAGAAAGTATTACTGCATTATGAACCATTTAAGGATATTTATCAGCAGCGTACAGAATGAATTTGCAAAAGAACGCAGAAATATGTAGAGACGCACGGCCGTGCGTCTCTGGGGAAAAAAACAAAAAACAGGTTGTGTGTGTCGGATGGATGAAAAAAACAAAATTAGATTGTGCTATTGTTTGAATTCGGAAACAATAATGAGACGCATGACGTTGTAGAGACGCACGGCCGTGCGTCTCTACGTGCGACGAACAAACAAGGCAACGAAATCCTATAACAACGATTGAAATATTGAAATCATGTCGGATTTGTTCAGGAACAAATATCGGATACCGTCCAATCGGTTGCGGGGATGGAATTATGCGGCCAACGGGCATTATTTCATTACAATGGTTACCGCGGGCCGAAATATGCTGTTCGGCAATTTGAAAAATGGCGAAATGGTTTTGAACGACATCGGACGTATTGTGTATGACGAATTTTTCAGATCGTTTGAAATGCGTGCCGAATTGTTTTTGGGCGAATTTGTGTTGATGCCTAACCATTTGCATGCAATTGTTATATTGGACAAAACACAATGTCTGTCAATGAATTCCGATGCTGACAATTGTGGAAACGCACGACCCGTAGAGACGCACGGCCGTGCGTCTCTACAACGCCAACCCAAATCGATTTCATCCTTTGTGGCGGGGTTCAAATCGGCGACGACCAACAGTATCGACGATTGGATTGATTCAAACAACATTCCGATACCCAAATTCAACAGAAACAACCCGTTATGGCAATCGAACTACAACGACCGCATAATTCGTGATTACCCCGAATACCAAAGAATCTCCGACTATATCGTCAACAACCCAATGAAATGGGAGGATGACGAATATATATAACCGCCACCTGAAGATATGACAAATGCCTTTGCCGTGCATTTCATGAGGCTGGGGCCAACGCACGCCCTTTGTCGAAAAACACTTTTTTTATGCATCCCGAATCAAAAGGGGAGAAAAATGCATTGTTTTAAATGTTAATAATTTTTGTGTAACTTATTGTTTTATAGCAGGGTAGTGTTTGTTAGTGCGTGATTGTTGAAAACTATGTTTGCGATTTTAACATTTTTTCTCGATAAAAAGTGTAACTTTGCAAATGGATTTGGAAATTGAAAATGGGTTCCGGCGATTTCCCTATCCGATCAAAAAAAAGTAGTTGTTTTACGGACCCCGCAAAAGTTGCGCCCGACACGTATCAGGGATTAAGAAATGGAAGAAAATACTAATGTTCCCGTACAAGAAGCTCCGAAAAAAGGTGGCGGACTTGTAATTGCCGGTTTTATTATGGCAATTCTGTCAATGCTCATTTGCTGGTTTTGGTGGTCTGTATTCGTGCTTTGGATACCAACAACTTTAGCATTGATATTCTGCATTATAGGCCTTGTTAAAAAGCAGAAAAAGGTTTTGGCTATCTTAGGCATAGTTCTTTCCGTGGTGAGCTGGATAATCTATTACTGCATTATATACTCGGCTGCATCTAATGTTGCTTCTCTCTATTAAAATAATAGATTACATAACGAAAAAGTGCAATTCCCAAAAGGGATTGCACTTTTTTTTGTTTTTCAAGCGGCTGCAAATCAGTATCTTTGTGCAATAACACCGCTATGTCGCAAAAAAATCGTATCTTTGCACCACGAACCATTACAAAACATTTATGGAAATAGCTTTGCTTGGCTACGGCAAAATGGGAAAAGAGATAGCTGCCGTGGCCGAAGAACGCGGACACGAAATCTCCGTAACCATCGACAGCGAGGCCGACTGGATGGAAAAAATCGACGACCTGCGCCACTGCGACGTGGCCATCGACTTCTCCACTCCCGACACCGCCGTGGACAACATCATGAAATGCTTCAACATCGGCATGCCTATCGTTGTGGGCACCACCGGATGGTACGACCAGCTGGAGAGCGTGGTCCACGACTGCCGCCAGCGCGACAACGCCGCCCTTTTCGTGGCCTCCAATTTCAGCATCGGGGTGAATATCCTCTTCCACCTCAACCGCCGTCTGGCCGAGGTGATGAACAGCCATCCCGAATACAACGTGCGTATCGACGAAACTCACCACATCCACAAGCTCGACGCCCCCAGCGGCACTGCCATCACCCTCGCCGAAGGCATCATCGACAACCTCGACGCCAAAGAGGGCTGGGAACTCGAAAGCGACAACCCCGATGAGGTGAACATCGTGGCTCACCGCGAAGGCGAAGTACCTGGCATACATCAGGTTACCTACGAGAGCGACATCGACCTGCTCTCCATACGCCACGAGGCCAAGTCGCGCAAAGGCTTCGCCCTCGGTGCCGTGGTGGCCGCCGAATTCCTCGAAGGCAAGAAAGGCTACTTCACCATGGAGGACTTGCTTAACTTATAGATTTTTAAACCGTTACCCGACGTGAAAACCAATAACCCGCTGCGCCGTCGTGGCATTGTGTTGCCGGTGTCGGCCATAGTGATGCTGGCACTGATGTTCGTGGTGTCGCTGGTGGGTATTGTGGGTTTTTCGCCCGCCGAGGCACTGGATTATCTCTGGCAGGGTGTCAGCGGTGGCGATACTAACGTGATATACTGGAACTTGCGTCTGCCACGCATAGTGCTGTGCGTGCTTATCGGCGCGGTGCTCTCGGTGTCGGGAGCCACCTATCAGGCGGTGTTCCGCAACCCCCTCACCGACCCCTACGTGCTGGGAATCTCGTCGGGAGCCTCGCTGGGAGCGGCGGTGGCTATTTTGCTCGGACTCGAGAGCTCCTTTTTCGGTGTCGGCCTGATGGCCCTCGGCACCGCCCTCATCACCGTCCTCCTGATTTACAAAATCGCCTCCATCGGCAACCGCATGCACACCGCAACGCTCTTGCTTACAGGCGTTTGCTTCACCTTTCTGGCCACAGCCGTGGTGTCGTTCCTTATGGTGATAAATCAGGACAAGATGGACAGGATAATTTTCTGGACCATGGGCAGTTTCTCCACCGTGGCGTGGAGCGACGTGCTGATATTGCTCCCCGTGGCAGTGCTGGGCATCGCCGTGGTGCTTTTCCACAGCCGCGACCTCAACTTGCTGCTGGTGGGCAGCGAAACGGCCAAAAGTCTGGGCGTGGAGGTGGAACGGGTGAAAAAGATACTCCTTTTCTGCACCACGCTGATGGTGGCTTTCGCGGTGTCGGCCTGCGGCGTTATCGGCTTTGTGGGACTTGTGGTGCCGCATTGCGTGCGTCTGGTGGTCGGCTCCGACAACCGTCTGATAATACCTTATTCCGTCGTCGCCGGCGGCATTTTCCTGCTTTTGTGCGACACTTTGGCACGCACAGTGCTCATGCCCTCCGAAATCCCCGTGGGAAGCGTAACGGCACTTGTCGGCGCACCGATGTTCATATACCTGCTTTACAAATCAAAAAAACGTTTCTGATATGCTGAAAGTGAAGAATTTATCCTATGCCTTCGGGCCGAAGCAGGTGCTCAGCGATATCAGTCTCGACATTGCCGAAGGCAGTTTCTACGCCGTGATGGGTGCCAACGGCTGCGGCAAGACCACCCTGCTGCGCTGTATGGACAACCTGTTGGAGATCCCCGCCGACACGGTGTTCCTTGGCGGGAAGGACATCACCGCCTACACCAGCCGGCAACGCGCCATGCAGGTGGCTTACGTGGCGCAACGTCCCATCTCCGACGTGGATTTCTCGGCTTTTGAGATAGTGCTGATGGGACGCAACCCGTATCAGAAACACCTGCAGAACGAGTCGCAGCACGATTGGGACATCGTGGAGCAGTGCATGCGGATGACCAACACATGGCACCTGCGTTTCTCCACCCTTGCGCAGATGAGTGGGGGAGAGGTGCAGCGGGTGATGATAGCCCGTGCGCTGGCGCAACAGACGCCCGTGCTCCTTCTCGACGAGCCCCTCGCCAACCTCGACATCTCGCACCAGCTCGAAATTCTAGGAATACTAACCAAGATAAACCGCGAGCAGGGCAAAACCATAGTGCTTATCATCCACGACCTGAATATGGCCATGCATTACTGTCCAAAACTGATTTTGCTCCACGACCGCCACGTGGCCTTTTGCGGCGACACCGCCGAAGGACTTTCCGAAGAGAATATCCGGCGTGTGTTCGGGGTTAATCCCAAAATAGAGACGATAGAGGGGAGGAAATACGTTTTAGTTGAAAATTGAAAATTGAAAGTTGAAAATTGAAATTAATAATTGACAATTAACAATGAACAATGTGATTAAGTTTGCAGTTTGGAGTTTTGAGTTTGCAGTTAAACGAAGCGTGGGTTCGACAAGCTCACCCACCGCTTGGTGCCTGAGCCTGTCGAAGGCACATCACAACTCACAGTTCACTGATCACAGTTCACTAACTAATCACGAATCACTAATCACAAATCACTAA
>JAEENM010000075.1 GCA_016283745.1 Bacteroidales bacterium
TCGAAAAACTTTATGAGCGACCTCGGCCAAGGTCTGAAAAGCATTGTGGGCGGCGAACTGAAGTCGTACACCGGTATGATGGAAAAAGCCCGCAGCCAAGCCACTGACCGCATGATAGCACAAGCCCAGCAGCTTGGTGCCGACGCTATCATAGGAGTACGCTACACCACCTCGGCCATTATGGCTCAGGCCGCCGAAGTGCTGGTTTACGGCACCGCGATAAAGTTCAAATAATGCCCTGCAAATCACGAAAAAAAAACGGTTATGGACGGTCCAAAACGAGTGACCGTCCTTTTTTTTGCCGTTTAGCGTGTTTTAGATACGATAAAAACGAAGTTTAGCATCAATCTACCACGCAAAATAATATTTCAACTTACAATTTTCAACTTTCAACTTTTTTTCGTATCTTTGCAGTTTGTTTCCGACGCATCGCCATCGGGCAAAAAGGCATAAAAAACGAATATAAACTTATTGTATTTCACACAGATACAACAAAAACCAACAACTGTGGACAACCGTAACACCATAATAGTAGTGCCCTGCTACAACGAGTCGCAACGTCTCGACGGCGATGCTTTTGTTGCTTTTGCCGAAAAATACGAGGACGTTTCGTTCCTTTTTGTCAACGACGGCAGCCGCGACAACACCCTCGAGGTGCTCAACGCCCTTGCACAGCGACATCCGAATCTGCTTGTGCTCGATCTCGAGCAGAACGGAGGCAAAGCCGAGGCCGTGCGCCGCGGTATGATCTACGCCGCCACTGAGCTGCAGGCCGATTTCATCGGTTTCTGGGATGCCGACCTCGCCACTCCGCTGTCGGAAATACCGCGTTTCATCCACATCGCAGCCGACCACGACTACAAGTGTGTTACAGGCCTGCGACTGCTGCGTCTCGGCGCGGGAGTGCGACGCAAGAAACTGCGCCACTACCTCGGCCGCTGTTTCGCCACCGCCGCCTCCGTCATGCTCGGACTGCCGGTGTACGACACCCAGTGCGGCGCCAAGCTGTACCGCACCGAGGTGGTTACCACCCTCTTCAACGAGAAATTCATCACCCGCTGGCTGTTCGACGTGGAGATACTGGCACGCTACATAGTGGCCTACGGACGCACCGCCGCCACCAACGAGATATACGAGCATCCCGTCTTTGCTTGGGAAGAGGTGGGCGGCTCGCGCCTCAAATTCCACGACTTTTTCAAGGCTCCCATGGAGATGCTGAAAATAAAACACAAATATCTGAAACGCAAGAACATCAAAAATTAATTGCTGAAACATCATAGAAACGACACATATTTATATTAGATTCTAATAATACATATTATAATCATGCTTATATGATAATTCACAAAATCAATCTGTTAAATCCGTGCAATCCGTGGTCAACAGAAATAACTAGAAATCCAAATAAATAAAAACCGACAATGAAAAAATTCTTTTCCGAAAACAAGAACAACCTCTGGTTCTGGGCTTTTGTGGCCATTGCCGCCATACTGCTTTTTGCAATGCCTCTGATGAGCAAGAGTGCCGGCAACAGCGGCGACGAGGACGGTTTCCAGATTCCGCAGGGCAATTTCGTGCTCAACTACTACAAAACCGACGGCGCCGACACCACCTGTCTGCAGGACATGGTGGAGATAGACGGCAACAAACAGAGCTGGAACCTTAAATACTACGGTTGCTCCTTCGACGTGCTGACAGCCTGGTTCAACGACACTTTCGGCATCGACGACATTGCCAAATCACGACACATCTTCAACTCGCTATGCGGATGGCTTATAGTTCTTTTCGGAGGACTTATAGCATGGCGCTTGGGCGGATGGAAAGCGGGAGTGTTCGCTATGCTGCTGCTGTTCCTCTCGCCACGACTGCTCGGACATTCTTTCAACAATCCCAAGGATATTCCCTTCGCCGCCGGCGTGGTGATGTCGCTATACTATATGATAGTGTTTTTCCGTCAGGCTCCCAAACCCAAGTGGTACATCATGCTGATGCTGGCGCTGAGCATAGCTTTCGCAATAAGCATACGTGTGGGCGGACTTATCCTCTTCGGATATTTCGGGTTCTTCGGACTGCTGTGGCTCATCAAGCTCGTCCGCGACAACAAAGCCGCTGCAAAAGCCAATCCCAAAAACAAACCTCAATCGCCTTCGAAGGCCATTTTCAGGACTATCCTCTGGGCTGCTCTGGTAAGCATTGTGGGTTACTTTGCAGGACTTCTGATATGGCCCTACGCCTGGCAAGCTCCCATAGACAACGTGAAAGAGTCGTACGGCGCCATGTCGCAGTTTGCCATCGCAATACGCCAAGTGTTTGAAGGCGAGATGCTTTGGTCCGACAAACTGCCGTGGTACTATACACCCAAGTTCATTCTTATGACCATCCCCATCGCCGTGATAATAGGCTTCCTGCTCTATCCCTTCTTCGGCGGTTTCAAGAAAGAAAAACGGATGGAGACCATAATGGTCTATTTCACCTTCCTCTTCCCCGTGTTCTGGATTGTTTACACCGGAGCCAACGTTTACGGTGGCTGGCGTCACTCGCTCTTCGCCTATCCTCCGATGGCGATAGCGGCAGGACTCGGTTTCGCTGCTTTCGCCGACTTCCTCGGCAACAAAATTAAAGCTCTTGGCATCGTGGGCAACGTGCTGCCTTTCGTGCTGCTCATCACCCCGGCCATCCACATCGTGAAAAACCATCCCTACGAATATGTATATTTCAACGAGTTCGAAGGCGGTGCCAAGAATGCTTTCGGCAACTACGAGCTCGACTACTACTACCACTCGGTGCGCGAAGCCACTGAATGGGTGGTGGCCAACGCCGAACCCTCCGACGAGAAAATACAGGTGGGCTCGTGGCACGTAACCTCCACCAAATACTTCTTGCGTAACGACACCACGCATTTCCGCCCACGTTTCGTGCGCTGGTACCGTCGCGGCGAGTACGAGTGGGACTATGCGGTCTATGCCGTGACGGGAATCTCCCCCGAACAGCTGCGTAACCCCAACGTGTTCCCGCCAAAGAACTGCGTGCATACCGTGGATGTCGACGGAGTGCCCATCGCCGTGGTGCTGAAACGCGACAACACCTACGACCTCGACGCCACACGTCTGAAAAAGGCAGGACAGCTTGACTCCGCCAAGACACTCTATCTCAAATCGTTGGAGAACGACCCGATTGACGAGACAGCCCTTATCAACCTTGCGGAAATCTATCTCAACAAACAGCAGCCCGACAGCTGTCTGATGATGACTAATAAATACCTCAACGAGATAGAGCCTTCCAACGACGAGGCTAACTATTTCTCGGCCTACGCCTACCTTATGAAAGGCGACGCCCAGAAAGCCGTGGACATCACCAATGAAATCATCAAGCACAACTACAAATACAGCGGCGCATACCAGATGCAACTGCAAATCTATCTGCAAAGCAACAACCTGTTCAACGCCGAGCAGACAATGATGAAGATGATCGACATCGACATGGTGGACAACAACTTCGTAGCCACATGGGTGGCTCTGAACAAAGCCCAGGGTCTCGACGAGCGCGGCGCCTACATCAAGCTGTACAAAGCGATGATAGACAGTTTCAAAAAACGCGGCAAAAAGAAAGAGACCGAAATGTATCAGGAGCAACTCGACAGGATTCAATAGGTTATGAAAGCACGTTTTTGGCGTTTTATACTGAAAATCTTCGGCTGGCGGTTCGATGAGGGCAACAACCCCGACATCCACCGCTGTGTGATAATAATGGCCCCGCACACAAGCGTGTGGGACTTCGTTATCGGACGAATCTCGCTGTGGATTCTCGGCGTCAAATCGCGCATACTCATCAAAAAAGAGTTCTTCCGTTTCCCCCTCGGACCGCTGCTGCGACACATGGGCGGCGTATCCATCGACCGCGGAAATCGTCACAACAACGTGGTGAAACAGGTGGTGGAGAAATTCAAGGAAAACGAAAAGTTCACCCTCGTGATAACCCCCGAAGGGACACGAAAATACACAAAACGCTGGAAACGCGGATTTTACGACATTGCCATGGGCGCCAACGTGCCTATCGTCATCACCTACATCGACTACGCGAAAAAACAGTCCGGCGTGGGCGAATCGTTCATCCCTACAGGCAATTACGACAACGACATAATAGAAATTCAAAACCATTACAAAGACGTGAGTGCCAAATATCCCGAAAACTTCAACATGAGCCGAATGTATTGGGACAAGGCACCGCATATTGATAAAAAAACATCATAACAATGTACAGGACACATACTTGTGGAGAATTGACAATCAAAAACGTAGGTCAGCACGTGACCCTCTGCGGCTGGCTGCAACGCTCCCGCGACCTCGGCGGGATGACTTTCATCGACCTGCGCGACCGCTACGGCATCACACAGCTGGCGTTCAACATGGAAACCAACGCCGAACTCTGCGAACAGGCACGCCGTTTGGGACGTGAGTTCGTGCTTCAGGCCGAAGGCACCGTAGCCGAACGCTCCAGCAAAAACAACAAAATACCCACCGGCGAGATAGAGCTTATCGTCGAGAAACTGACGGTGCTCAACGAGTCGAAACTGCCGCCCTTCACCATCGAAGACAACAGCGACGGCGGCGACGACCTGCGTATGAAATACCGCTACCTCGACATACGCCGCAACCCCGTGCGCCGCAACCTCGAGCTGCGTCACCGCATGGCCATGCTCACACGTAACTACCTGAGCAGCCTCGGTTTCCTCGAAATCGAGACCCCCATGCTCATCAAATCCACCCCCGAAGGCGCCCGCGACTTTGTGGTGCCCAGCCGTATGAACCCCGGCGAGTTCTACGCCCTGCCGCAGAGTCCGCAACAGTACAAACAGCTGCTTATGGTGGCCGGCATGGACCGCTATTTCCAGATAGTGCGCTGCTTCCGCGACGAGGACCTGCGCGCCGACCGTCAGCCGGAATTCACGCAGATCGACTGCGAGATGTCGTTTGTGGAACAGGAGGACGTGCTCAACACCTTCGAAGGACTTGCCAAACATCTGTTCAAAGAGGTAAAAGGATTGGAATTCGGCGACTTCCCGCGTATGACATGGCACGATGCCATGCGTCTGTACGGTAGCGACAAGCCCGACATCCGTTTCGGCATGCAGTTTGTGGAACTCAACGATGTGGCCAAGGGCCATGGCTTCGGCCTCTTCGACGGTGCCGAGCTCGTGGTGGGCATCTGCGCACAAGGCTGTGCCGAATACTCGCGCAAGCAGCTCGACGCACTCACCGACTTCGTGAAACGTCCGCAGGTGGGTGCAGGCGGAATGGTGTATATCAAATACAACGCCGACGGCAGTTTCAAATCCTCGGTGGACAAGTTCTACACTCAGGACGACCTCAAGGCCTTTGCCGACCGTTTCGGCGCCAAGCCCGGCGACCTGATGCTGATACTCTGCGGTCCCGCCATGAAAACCCGTGTGCAGCTCTGCGCCCTGCGTCTGGAGATGGGCAGCCAGCTCGGTCTGCGCAACCCCGACCAGTACGCCCCGCTGTGGGTTGTAGATTTCCCGCTGCTGGAATGGGACGACGAGACGCAACGCTACTACGCCATGCACCACCCATTCACCGCGCCCAAGCCCGAAGACGAGGCACTTCTGGACGACCCGTCGCGCTGGGGCGACATCCGCGCCAACGCCTACGACATAGTGATGAACGGCGTGGAGGTAGGAGGCGGGTCCATACGTATCCACAACCGCACTTTGCAGAACAAGATGTTCCACACCCTCGGTTTCACCGACGAGTCGGCGCAGGAGCAGTTCGGATTCCTGATGGGAGCTTTCGAGTACGGCGCACCGCCACATGCAGGTCTGGCCTTCGGTTTCGACAGGCTGTGCTCGCTCTTCGGCGGCTGCGACAGCATCCGCGACTTCATAGCCTTCCCCAAGAACAACTCCGGCCGCGACGTGATGAGCGGAAGCCCTTCGCCCATCTCCGACGCACAGCTCGACGAACTACAGATAAAAGTAGATTTGAAATAAGTCTTCTCCATATAAACAAAAAAGGTGCCTTTTGGGCACCTTTTTTTTATCTAAAATCACTCTCGCACCGCCAGCACTATGCGTTGTGCCGGGCTGCCGCCCACCTGCACAAGGTAAACCCCTGCCGTGGGCATTCGGAAACGCAGCACCCCCACAGCCCGAGGCTGTACGTGCAGACAACGCCCCGAAACATCATAGACGCGCACCGTTTCGCCCTCCGCACCGCTAACAATGATATTTAGCCCGCTTTGGCCTATCTTCCACGGCACCGCCTCCGCACCCTGTATGCTTACATGCGTGGTGTCGTAGATGTGTATGGTATCGTAGATATGGATGGTGTCGTAGATGTAGATTGTAGTTGTGTCAAGCACCGGAATAGTGTCGAACAGGTGTGTCCAAGTGGTGTCGAACACTTGCGTGTGGGTGGTGTCGTTGTGCCAGATTGTGTCGTTTGTCCAGATTGTATCGTTGTGCCAAATGGTGTCGTTTGTCCAAAGAGTATCATAAACAGCTACGGTATCGTATGAACGCACTGTGTCGTAAACGGGTATGGTGTCGTAAACGCCTATTGTATCCAGCACGGTAAGCATTTTGCCAAGCGGAGTGGCGGGCATATACACGCTGTTGCCCCACTGTGTGGCGGTGATGGTGGCGGTGCCTCGCGATTGGAAAAATATGGTATCGTGCGACACTGTGGCTACCCTTGGGTTGCCGCTGGTGTAGGTTACAGGAAGGCCGCTGGTGGCGGTGGCCGTTGCCACCACAAAGCCCTCGCTCAGGCGTTTGCCTTGCAGGTTTTGGCTCCACACTATCTGCTGCGGGGCATCCGCCTGCGGGTATTCGTAGGCGCCTATATCTATGCGCCCGCCCGAAACACGGTGGTTGCCGTCCAAATCCAAGGAATCTTGGTAAGGCAATGAAATCTGGTATGGATGCCCTGCATCTATGCAAGCCGAGCCTGAATCCAAATGCCAGTCTGCCTGAAATATAGCAAGGGAGTCTGCACTATTTGTAGCCGCACCCGCAAAAGTTGTAGGACGTACAAAACGTACATAATTCTTTGTGCTGTCATTTCCAGTGTTAAGGGTGTCTAATAGTATGTTTCCCGTACCCAGTAAATTGCTTATACTTCTCTGCATTAAGGCATTATATAAAAAATAATCTTGATGATAATACCCATAAAAATTATGATTCACGTTGCAGGAATTACCCCAAAATAGAGTATTGTACATTCCTAACCAAATTGGAGTACGGAGTACATAAGCCTTACTCGATGAATTTTTAACAATAGATTTATTGTTTACAAAAGAACAATTTTGCAGTAGCGAATTATTTGAACCTTTGTGATATACAATACTTGCATAACTATTAGAAGTGTTGTATTTATTGTTAACAGTATTGTTCGCAACTATACAATTTACCATCTTAAGTGCACTGCTGTTTTGCAGGTCAAAAATACTTAAAGTTGAATCTTTAGCAGTTGAATCATAGCAATAATTGTTTTTCATGATGCAATCTCTGAAAACAAGAGAACCTCCGGATTCCCATCTGAATGCTCCGCCTCCACCGTTTGATTTAATAACATTGTTGTTTATAATGCAATTTGAAAATTTAGCAGAGCCATAATAATCACAATCAACCATTATTGCTCCACTTATATTATTGGATATATAACAATTGTTTAAATAAATCCATGAACTGTTATTTCGCCCATCATCTATAGAAATTATTTTACCTTGGTTCTTTTCAAAAACGCAATTATTAATCATAATAGACGAAAAATCATTTGCTTTGATTGCAGGCACTCTACATCCTTCAAATTTAACATTAGATAATGAAGGATTACCTTCTCTACAAAAAACAGCAGCATTTCCAGCATAAACATCTAAAATAGAACTATTCTTTAAAACATAACTTCCACGTAATAGCACTGAAATATAAAGATTGTTTGAAGAGTTTCTTATAACAATACCATCAATATAAGTTGTTACTACAGCTGGGTAGTTTTCTTCGGAAAAAATATTAAAATTTTTATAATCATATCCATAGTGACGGTTAATCGTTGTCGTTATTTTTGTAGCCGTTCCATTTTGCAAATAGCCATAAGCGAGATTTTGCCTTTGATAAAAATATGTTTCTGTACCTGTAAAACCACCGAAAATATGAACCCCGCTTTTTAATGTAAAACCGTCAAAATTACCGACAGATACAAAGACAGAATCACCACTATTAGCAGAGTCAATAGCTGCTTGTATAGTATACTTCGCAGTTGCCCACGATAGTCCATTGTTATTGTTATTTCCTGATTTAGACACATAATATGTTGTAGCATTTGCCGAAAAACAGAATACAATAAATGTAAAAATCAAAATTATTTTCTTCATAATTAAATAAATATTAAGTTGTTATCAAAACAAAACGCAGACAAACCGTTTTTTGCGGTCTGTCTGCGGTATGGTTTTACAAATATTAAATTCGGATTGGTGGCTGGTATTATGCCATACCCCCCCCTAAATAACTATGTGTCAATGTGTTAGAAACAGTATTCATCACTATATCCGAGTTTACAGGTTTTTAATCTCTTTAGCGGTGAGGCCGGTAATATCGGCAATGGTTTTGGTGTCCATCCCCTTCTGTTTCATATTTCGGGCAATTTCAACAGCTTTGGCTTTTTGCCCTTCGGCCTTGCCTTTTTCCAAACCTTCTTTGCGGCCTTTCTTCAAGCCTTTCTCAATACCTTTTTTCAGTCCGAGCTCCATACCTTTTTTCACGCCTTTGTCCTCGGCAGTCTGAATAGTGTTGGTGTTATCCCTATATGCTTTCAGCGAAGCTTCATATTGTAGCATGTCTTCGGGGGTGAACTTTTTTATGTCGGCAACCTCAAAGAAACGTGTAAAAATGCGGTCCCTAAGACTTACAGGCCTGTCGAGCAACCGCGACACGTTCTTTAAAACATACATCCACTTGTCCATCATTGTAACAAGCTCGTCTTCGGCTTTGTTGAATTTTGGCAGTTCCAGATATATAAGCGTGAGTTTGTCGTAAAACACTTTTTTGCGTTTCACATCCATCAGCTTCACCTCGTGGTGGTAATAGTCTTTTGTGTCCTTATCCTCGTCGAAAACGAAATTCAGCAATCCTACGGTATAAACGGCTTTCAGCTCGAAATCCCAGTCGCCTTGTTTGGCCTGTTCGCGTATCGGGAAAGTGGAATAGAAAAGGCTAATGTCCTTGAAAAACTTCTGGTAAGCGTTTTGCATTTCCACAATGAAATACTCACCCTTGTCATTCTTACAATACACATCAAAAATGGCCTTGCGCTCCCATTGCGTAGCACCAAGGTGCTCGTTGTTGAGATAAGTGAGGTCGGTTATCACCTGCTCGCCCTGCAAAAGAGCGTTCAAAAAACTGATAAGCAAGTCCTTATTCGGCTCAGACCCGAACAAATGCTTGAAACCGAAGTCGGTGTATGGCAGAATATAACGTGCTTCCATCGTTCCGAAAATTTTTGCAAAGATACGACTTTTTTCCGGTTTGGCAAAATGTTTCTGGAAAAAACACGAAAAAGGAAGAAAAAATGTAAGGAACTTTAAATTACAAAAAAAGCGGTGAAATCACTCACCGCTTTTTTAATGTTTATACTCAGTCTGCACAATATTCCACAAAACGCCTATTCCCACATTGATAGTGTTCCCGTAGTACATCGGCGACTGATAAATATCTCCATTATCTTCTGTATAAAAACCGACAATGGATTTCTTATGCACCTGCGTAAATCCAATAGAGGCAAAAATGGACAGGCTGCGAGTAATATTTTTGTCCAATTCCAGAAACATACCTGATTTTCTTCCCCACGATATGTCTGAAATAACTTTGGGAATTCTATATTGATGACAGACAACTCTGTATGGAACAAACCTTGCACCGAGGTAAAAACCAAAACCGGACACACGAAACAGCCTCACGGAAAAAGACATAGGAATAGCCACATCTTTGGCAGTTACTCCATTATGCTTATCCTCTATCCACGAGTAGGCCGCTCCTGCTTCCAAGCGGCACATCCCGAACTCCACTCCACCTAACGCACTGGCCGACAAGTCACTATAATCTTTGTTATTGGAATGTGAGCCTCGAATTGATTGAAACGAAGTGTATTGCAGTTTCTCCGAAGGCAGTATGTCGCACGCCCCTCCGACCTTGAGATAGACCTTCACGCTGTCCGTCCACGAAGATTGACAGACGGCAGCTTGGCAATAGCACACCGCAATAATCACACCTAACAGCTTTGTAATCTTGTTCATAACACAACTGATTTTCGTTCTGCAAAGTTACGACTATTTTTTGAGAAAACAAAATAGTTTGATTTAAGATTAATTTTTATTGTCGTACAATATTAATAACAAATGCATAATATTATGTGTATTTCATATTTGAGTCTTGATTGTTCGATTGATCCAAAATGCCCCGGAGGGGCTAACTCTTAATAACCCCACACAAGGCACGCAGTGTGGGGTAAAAGCCCCTCCCCGAGCAATCCGCGTCTCGGAGAGACGCGCCCAATAATAGTGGCGTGCCTTTGGCACGCTATATTGTGTGTAGTGGTGCTGCTTTCCCCCACACTACCGTGTGGGGTTACTGAAAGCACGTGTCTCCGACACGTTTTAATGGACACCAAAACTTTTTTCTATAGAGTATTAAATGTTTATTCTAAAAAAAACAATCATTCGCTTCCTTCTTGCTGAATTACAATTGTTTTAAAAAAAAGACAGAAACCCTTGCGGATTTCTGTCTTTTAGTCTTATATACCTAAAACAATTAAAGCTGTCGGGCGTTTTATTTCCTTCTTTCTTTAATACGAGCTTTTTTACCTGTAAGGTTACGGAGGTAGAAGATGCGTGCTCTGCGCACCACGCCGTGTTTGTTGACATCGATTTGTTCGATGAACGGGGAGGCGAAGGGGAAAATTCTTTCCACACCTACACCGCTGGCAATCTTACGAACAGTAAAGGTCTTGGTGCATCCTGTACCGGCGAGCTGCAGAACAACTCCCTGGAACTGCTGGATACGTTCTTTGTTTCCTTCACGGATTTTATAGTGGACAGTGATGGTATCGCCGGCCTTGAACTCGGGGAACGCCTTGCGTTCTACCTGGTCTTCAACAAATTGCAGTAATTCTGTTTTTCCCATGACTTAAAGTGTTTGAAAAGTGATACTTAGTGTTCATTTACTTTTTCACCATCTTTACAACGGCGGTGAAAGCTTCGGGGTGGTTCATGGCCAAGTCGGCGAGAACTTTGCGGTTCAAACCCACGTTGGCTTTGTGCACCTGGCCCATAAATACCGAGTACGACACACCGTTGAGGCGGCAACCGGCGTTGATACGGTTGATCCACAGCGAGCGGAACTCTCTTTTCTTGCATTTTCTGTCACGATATGCGTATTGCTGGCCTTTTTCCCATTTGTTTTTGGCTACTGTCCAAACGTTTTTACCTCTGCCCCAATATCCTTTGGTGCGGTTGAGGATTTTTTTTCTGCGTGCTCTTGAAGCAACTGCGTTTACTGATCTTGGCATAATTTTTAATTGTTTTTCGTTCCGGCGACCTGCCACAGGCAGATACTTGTTTTCTCTATTTTTTTATTCGGCGCGGAACAATGGTTAATAACTCCTGTTTGTTTCACAAGGAAAACGGATTTCCTTATGCTAAAAGCATTTCTTTCACGCGTTTTTCGTCGTCGCGGCTTACCAGGTCGGTGTGTGTAAGGTTACGTTTCTGGCAAGTCTCTTTCTTAGTCAGAATGTGGCTGTGATAGGCATGCTTCCGTTTGATCTTACCGGTGCCGGTGAGAGCGAATCTCTTTTTGGCAGCGGATTTGGTTTTCAATTTTGGCATTGTCTTTACTGTTTTTAATGGTTAATAACTACTTATGTTTTTGATATATAAGATTTCTTTTTTATTATTTCTTGGGCGAAATCACCATCAGCATACGTTTGCCTTCCATCTGCGGCATTTTTTCGGGCTTGCCGTATTCCAGCAGCGCCTCGGCGAATTTGAGCAGTATCTTCTCGCCCTGCTCCTTGTATATGATGGTACGTCCTTTGAAATACACGTCAACTTTCACCTTAGAGCCTTCCTTGAGGAATTTTATCGCGTGGTTGAGCTTGAAATTGAAGTCGTGGTCGTCGGTTTGCGGTCCCAGACGGATTTCTTTCACCACCACTTTCTGCGAATTGGCTTTCTGGTCTTTCTGTTTTTTCTTCAGCTCGTACAAAAACTTCTGATAATCAACGATTTTACACACGGGAGGCTGTGCGTTGGGCGAAATCTCCACAAGGTCGAGGCCACGGTCGTAGGCCATTGACAAAGCCTCTTTGATGTTGTAAATCTTGTTTTCTACGTCCTCACCAACGACACGCACTACGGGTTCGTTGATAAACTCGTTGATCCGATGCTGGGCTTCCTTCTTTACAGGACCACGGCCTCTTATCGGTTTCCTAGGTTTGTTGGGTAATGCTATAACTTGGTTCTCCTATTTTTAGTTAATACTTTGATTTATTTATTTTTCCAATAATGATTTGATTTCGTTGTTGATGGTTTCGGCGAAAGCCTCCACTGTCATGCTGCCGAGGTCGCCAACGCCGTGGCGGCGCACCGAAACGGTGCCTTCGCTCACCTCTTTCTCGCCCACGATGAGCATGAAGGGGGTCTTTTTCAGTTCGGCGTCGCGAATCTTGCGGCCTATCTTCTCGCTGCGCAGGTCGATGGAGCCGCGCAGGTCCATGCTGTCGAGTTTGGCGAGCAGCTCCTGTGCCTTGTCCTCGAATTTCTCGCTCACGGGCAGTATCACAAACTGTTCGGGGGTGAGCCACAGCGGGAATTTTCCGCCGGTGTGTTCGATAAGCACGGCCACGAAACGTTCCATCGAGCCGAAAGGCGCACGGTGTATCATCACCGGACGGTGTTTCTGGTTGTCGCTGCCTATGTATTCCAGACCGAAACGCTCGGGCAGGTTGTAGTCCACCTGTATGGTGCCCAGCTGCCAGCGGCGGCCTATGGCGTCTTTCACCATAAAGTCGAGTTTGGGGCCGTAGAAAGCGGCTTCGCCGTATTCCACCTTGGCGGGAAGGTTCTTCTCCTTGCAGGCTTCGATGATGGACTGCTCGGCTTTGGCCCAGTTCTCGTCAGTGCCCACGTATTTGGTCTTGTTGTCGGGGTCGCGGAGCGAAATCTGCGCCTCGAAATTCTCGAAACTCAGGGCTTTGAATATTATCTCGATAATCTCCATCACACGTATGAACTCCTGTTTCACCTGATCGGGACGGCAGAAGATATGGGCGTCGTCCTGCGTGAAGGAACGCACACGTGTAAGTCCGTGCAGCTCGCCACTCTGCTCGTAGCGATATACAGTACCGAATTCGGCGAAACGCAACGGCAGCTCTTTGTACGAGCGGGGACTTTCTTTATACACCATGCAGTGGTGCGGACAGTTCATCGGCTTGAGCAGGTATTCCTCGCCCTCTTCGGGGGTGGTGATGGGACGGAAGCTGTCGGCTCCGTAGTGATCCCAGTGACCGGAGGTTACATACAGCTGTTTGCCGCCGATGTGCGGCGTTATAACCTGCTGATAACCATATTGTTTCTGTATCTTGGTAAGGAAATTCTGCAAACGTAGGCGCAACTCCGTGCCTTTGGGCAGCCATATAGGCAGACCTTTGCCCACCATTTCGTTGAACATAAAGAGTTCCAACTCTTTGCCCAGTTTGCGGTGGTCGCGTTTCTTGGCCTCCTCGAGCAGCGCGAGGTACTCGTCGAGCTCTTTCTTTTTGGGAAAGGAAACGGCATAGATACGGGTAAGCTGTTTGCGTTTCTCGTCGCCACGCCAATAAGCACCAGCCAAGTTTATGATTTTCAAAGCTTTGATGGGGCTAAAATCGACCAAGTGTGGTCCGCGGCACAGGTCGGTGAACTTGCCCGACTCGTAGAACGAGATAGTGCCGTCCTCCAGCTCGCTGATAAGCTCCAGCTTGTATTCGTCGCCTTTCTTGGTAAAGAAATCGAGGGCTTCGGCTTTGGACACCTCGCGGCGCACCACGGGGATTTTTGCCGACACCAGCTCGGCTATTTTCTTCTCTATCTTGGCGAAATCGTCGGAGGAGACGGTCTGTTCGCCAAAGTCGATGTCGTAGTAGAAACCTGTCTCGATGGCAGGACCGATGCCGAATTTGGCGCCGGGGTAGAGTTCTTCGATGGCGGAAGCCAGAAGGTGTGCCGAGGTATGCCAGAACACCTCTTTGCCCTCTTCGTCGTTCCATGTAAGCAGCTGAACGGTAGCATCTTGACTAATAGGGCGGTACAGCTCCACAACTTTGCCGTTTACCTTGGCGGCAAGCACGTTGCGGGCCAGACCCTCGCTGATGCTTTTTGCTATGTCCAGCGGAGTAATTCCTTGTTCGTATTGACGGACCGAACCGTCGGGTAATGTGATATTTACCATTATATTTTTATGCTCTTACGCTTGTTTAACAACCTAAAACAATGGTATTCAACAGGTTATAATTACCCCATCGAATATCATCGGACTGCAAAGATACGATTTTTTTTACAATCTGCAAAATTTATTTTAAATAGAGGGATTTTTTAT
>JAEENM010000076.1 GCA_016283745.1 Bacteroidales bacterium
GACGACGGCTCGTTCGGAAACAGGGTGGGAGGCAACTCAGCAGCCGAACGCAACATCATTTCCGGCAACGTGGGCTACGGAGTGTTTTTTTATAACAACGGCACTCACGACAACCATTTGATAAACAATTATATAGGTACCGACTGCAACGGCAATTCGGCTGTTGCCAACACGGCAGGAATTATTATCGACGGCATTTCATACAAAAACATCATCGACGGCAATGTGATTTCGGGCAACACTCAAGTGGGGGTGGGGATAAATATCACTGGCTCCGACAGCAATGTGTTGGTACGTAATAAGATAGGTGTTAGTGCATCCGACACTCCTTTGCCCAACGGCATGGATGGCATAAGGATTTCGCAAGGTCCCAAGCAGACCGTCATCGGCGGAAGTAGTGCAGAAGGTAATGTTATTGCAAACAACGGAGGATGTGGCGTTTACATCACCAACTACAACTGCAAACGTAACCTTATCAGCTGCAACAGTTTCTACAACAACGGCGGTTTGGCTATCGACCTTTTCTCGCCCGGAGTGAACACCAACGATGCCGGCGACAGCGACGACGGTGCCAACGGAAAACTCAACTTCCCCGTGATAAGCGGCATTGTGCAGAGCGGGGGAGGAGTTGTGGTGGAAGGCACTTTGGATACTCGACAGCCGGAACAATGCGAAGTGCAGCTCTACCGCGCCGCCACCGACCCCACGGGACACGGCGAAGGCAGAGACTACCTTGCTTCAGTAACACCCTCATCCAATGGGGATTGGAGCGCCACGCTTTCCGGACTTTCGCCCGACGACTATCTTACCGCCATTGCCATCGACGCAATGGGCAACACCTCCGAGTTTTCGCGTTGCCGCAACAGCCAAGGCACCGCAGGCGTTGGCCAGACGGAAACGACCGAAATACGGGTATTCCCCAATCCTGCCCGAGGAACGCTTTATATTGTTGGTTGCGAGGTTGTTAGCTCTACTGTGCTGGATGTTGCAGGAAAAGTGGTGATGCGGTTCGGCAAAGAGACCCAACTCGACGTTTCGAAACTGCCCGCAGGCATCTACACCATACGCATCGAAACACCGGCTGGTGCTGTGTTGCGCAAGTTCGTGAAAAAGTAACTATCACATCTAACAATAAATAAAAAGGGAGTCTTATTCGGGCACCCTTTTTTATTTCAAAGTTGCGGAAAATGTAATTCTTTTTTCTTATTTTTATTTCGACAAGCCAATACAAATAAGACTGCTACGGCTATGACTAGATTAATGAACATAGCCATCGAGAGTGAACCGATACGCATATAATAAATGTCCGAAACCTCATTGCCATAAGCTTCAATTATATATTTCCCGTCAACATATGCATTAAGCCACAAGAGTATGTCAACGACTATGTTGGCGAGTAAGGCTATTGCTATTATAATGCCGATTAACGGTCGGGATATTTCTGAAAATGAGCTGTTTTTGTTCATAATATGTCGATTTTCCTTATTTACATCAAACTGCAAAAATACAAAAAAAAGAATAGTTTAGAATAGCAATTCGAAGGATTCGAAAAAAAATCGTATCTTTGCACATGGATTTGGTTCGGCGCATGTCGTTGCAATGTGCTGATTAAAAGGGAATCGGGTGCAAGTCCCGGACAGTCCCGCTGCTGTGAGTTCCGCAAAAAAACCGCTCCAATCCATGCCACTGCCGCCTATTGGCGACGGGAAGGCCGGAAACGGTGGAACAAGTCAGAAGACCTGCCAAGTCCGCAGTTTTGAAAAGGCTTTCGAGGAAAAGGCTTTCAACGCCCCGGCGCTGAAAAAAGCGTTGCCTCACTGCCATTTTGTTTGAAAAAAGATGCAAATGACGTTGCACGGAAAGAGATACATATTATCGTTGGCGATAGCCGTAACGGCTTGCTGGAGTTGTGTTTGCGCACAGGACACTGTGCGCAGGCGCAATTTGCACAACGTCACCGTAACCGCCAAGGCTACGCCAAAAGAAGCCACGGCAACGGCCCCCGTGCAGATAATGACACGCGTTAAATTGGAACGTATCAACTCCTTGCAGCTGTCCGACGCGGTGAAACAGATGGCCGGCGTGGTGCTTAAAGACTACGGTGGGGTAGGGGGCATCAAGACCGTCTCGGCGCGCGGCTTGGGCAGCCAGTTCAGCACCCTTGCCATCGACGGTATTGCCGTTGGCGACTGCCAGAACGGACAGCCCGACTTGGGACGTTTCATTGTGTCGGAGCTCGACAACCTGAGTTTTGCCAACGGTCAGCCCGACGATATTCTGCAACCCGCGCGGGTGCTGGCCTCGGGCAACGTGCTCAACATGCAGACTTCAAAGCCGGTTTTTGACGACAAAAACACCAATCTGAAATTCGGTTTCGAGGCGGGTTCCTTCGGACTTATGCACCCCAGCCTAAAGTATGAGCAGCGTTTTGGCGAGAAACTCCACATGTCGCTGCAAGGCACTTATATTCAGAGTAATGGCGACTATCCATTTACCATCTACTACACTCAAAGCAAGACCGACAGCAGTTCGCGCGAACGTCGCTCACACTCGGCGGTGCGGATGACCAACATCGAGGGCAACCTGTTTTACCTCATCGACTACAACCAGAAGATGACCGTTAAACTGCATTATTACAACGCTTTCCAGCAGCTGCCCGGCCCCGTTATCTACTACAGCGAAACGCCCGGCAGCGAGAGTTCCGCCGACCAGTCGGGATTCGTTCAGCTGCACTACACCAACCACTTTTCACCGCACTGGAATCTGCGTATCGACGGCAAATTCTACGCCGTTCAGAACATCTACGACGACTCCGCCTACCAAGGCTCCACCGGCGTTTTGCACAACGACTACCGTCAAAAAGAGTACTACCTCACTTCAGCCTTGTTGTTCCATTTGAATAACTATGTAAATTTCTCGTATTCAACCGATTATTTCTACAATAGTTTGAATTCCAACGTGGAAAGCTGCGCCGAGGTGGGACGTCATTCGTGGCTCAACGCTATCTCCGCCAAGGCTTATCTGAACAAGGTAAATATCACAGCCACAGCACTTTATTCTCTACATAGCGAAAATATTTTGGGCGAATTTGCCAAAGAGTACCGCCATTTCACACCATACTTTGGAATTTCGTACAAACCATTCAATAGCAGCGGGTTGCGGTTGCGTTATTTTATCAAGCAGAACTACCGTCTGCCCAATTTCAACGAGTGCTACTACGCCTATATGTCGCGCGACCTGCGTCCCGAACGTGCGTTGCAGAACAATTTGGGCATTACTTTCGAACAACGCTTTCCCGAAAAGACTTTCCGCAACGTGACGCTGCTCGTGGACGGCTACTACAACCGTGTAAGCGACAAGATTGTGGCCTTTCCGCGTCAGAGTCTTTACATGTGGTCGATGATGAACATTGGGCTGGTGTCCATCACTGGTGTGGATGCAAAAGTGGCCGCAGAACTGGCTTTTGCCGAAAAAATAGGCCTCTCGCTCGACGCCACTTACACTTTTCAGCGGGCGTTGGATTTAACCGACGAAAACTCAAAGACTTACCGCAACCAGATACCCTACACCCCCGAACATTCCCTTTCGGCTTCGGCATTTTTTACCAACCCGATTGTGGATGTGGGCTGCAACCTTGTTTTTGTCGGCGACCGTTACCAGTTGGCCGAAAATAAGCCGGAATATCTTTTGGAAGGCTATGTGGACCAGAGTGTTACGCTTGCCAAGAAGATCCCTCTGCGCTACGGTGCTTTGAAACTGCAGGCGCAGGTTCTTAACATCTTCGACGTTCAGTATGAGGTGGTTAGCAATTACCCGATGATGGGACGCAACTACAAGATAAAAATGATATACGAATTTTAAAACATATTGACAATGAAAAAAATAGCTTTGGTTATCGGCTTTGCCGCTCTGATGTGTGCAGTGGCGGTGTCGTGCAAAAAGGACAACAACGAAAGCACCGAACAGAACTCGCTTGCCAAGGACATAGTGGCGGCCGAAGAAGGCACCGACGCCCGTTATATCTACATTTTGAACGAAGGAGTGTGGGGTGGCAACGATGCTTCGCTTGATCGCATAGCCGTTGCCACAGGCGAGTATCAAAGCGATGTTTTTGCAAGTAAAAACGGACGCGGTCTCGGCGACGTGGCCAACGACATACAGATTTACGGCAGAAAGATGTACATTGTGGTGAACAGCTCGAACATTGTGGAGGTGCTGGATCCCGACAACGCCCGCTCCGTGCGTCAGATACAGCTGGCAGGCAAACAGCCCCGCTACCTTGTGGGACACAAGGGTTATGTTTATATAACATGCTATAGCGACGACGTGTTGAAGATAGACACCTCCACACTCTCTGTGGTAGCCACTTGCAATGTAGGCCGCGACCCCGAGATGCTGGCTGTGATTGGCGACACCCTCTACACCGTCAATTCGGGCGGATTGGACAACCCCAATTACGACAGCACTGTTTCGGTGGTGGATTTGGCCACTTTCACCGAAGTGCGTAAGATAAATGTCGGGATGAATCCCACCAAAATTGTGAAAATCGACAACAACCGTCTGATGGTCGTCTGTAACGGCAACTACGGATCCGTGCCTTCGTCGCTGGCGGTTATCGACCTCGGCGTGGAAAGGGTAACACGTCTGCTGTTCACCTGCACCAATCTTACCGTTGCCGGCAACTACGCCTATTGCTACGATTTCGACTGGTCAGCCATGACGGCGGTGTTTTACCGCGTCAATCTTGGCACCTTGGCCAAAGAGAACTTCACCCTCAACGGTAGCGACGACATTGTGTGTCCCTACGGCATAGCCGTGAACAAGGACAACGGCAATATCTACCTTACCGACTCGCAGAATTTCATCAGCAGCGGTGATTTCTACTGTTTCTCATCCGCTGGAGCCAAGCTCTACAAATGCGGTTGCGGCATGGGACCCTCCAAAGTGGTGATGTGGTGAAAAAAATATGCGGACTATTGATTGGAATGTTTTTTTAGCAGAGGCTTACGCCCCTGCCTATACTCTGCCGCCCCTACGGGGCTGTTTGGGAGACCTCGAAAACCCCGCAGGGGATGAAATGATGTTAACGGAATACAGTACAATTTAAACCCGTGGGGGGGGGCATAATTGACCTGAAAATCTACACTTTTTCGGGGGAATCTTTTGTAAAATCGACACTTTTTCGAGGGAATCTTTTATAAAATTGACACTTTTTCGAGGGAATAAAATGCAAAAATTGACACTTTTTCGAGGATATGTCACATACTTTTTTCTCGTTTTCGGCGTTATATTATAAACTGAAACCCCAATTTATGAAACTCAAAATCATCGTCAGCAACCAAACCAATCCCTTTGTAAATATTGCTGTGGAGCAGCACCTTGTGGCCGAAAACCCGTCGGACACAATTGTGATGTACCTTTGGAAAAACCACCGCACTGTGGTTGTCGGTCTTAACCAGAACCCCTTTGCCGAGTGCGATGTTGAAACCCTCCTTGCCGACGGCGGTCACCTGATGCGCCGTATGACGGGCGGCGGCGCCGTGTATCACGACACGGGTAACCTCAACTTTTCGTTTGTCGTTCCCAAAGCCTTTTACGATGTCGCACGTCAGTTTTCGGTGATACAAAAGGCTGTGGAAAGTTTCGGCCTCAGCACCGAAGTCTCGGGTCGCAACGACCTGCTGTGCCAAGGTCGTAAATTTTCCGGCAACGCCTTCTCCAAAGGTCGCAGCAATAACCTGCACCACGGCACGTTGCTCATAAACACCGACACCGTGGCGTTGCAGCGTTACCTAAAGGTGAAACCCTCCAAACTGCTCAAACACGGCGTCGCGTCGGTGCAGAGCCGTGTGGTGAACCTCTCCGAACTGGCCGACATCACTTCGGAAAACATAGTGCAGCCGCTGAAGGAGGCCTTCTGCCAAGTGTATGGCGGCACTGCCACGGAACGCAGTTTCGAGTCGGTATGCACCGAGTCGGTGATGAAACAGAGTCGCGACATGGCTTCGGACGACTTTCTGTTCGCCCGCTGGCGAAATTTCAGTACCAAACGCAGCGGCTCGTTCCCGTGGGGCGAGGTGGAGGTAGATTTGGACATCGACCAATCGCGGGACCGCATCGGCAGCGTGGAGATAGCCACCGACTGCCTGAACCTTGCCGCTGTGGAGCAGGCCCGGCAGCTGCTGCAAGGTGCGTTGCTGAGCCAACCGCCGCAAATTCCCGCTTCCGACAACGACGGCGATACCATCATAAATGATATAATTGCCTTGGTATATGGATAAATGCCATTTATTTTCATTTCCACAAAATAAAAAAACATCTGTTACGTTTTAAACAACGTCAAACAAAAACACAACCGTCCTATGCAGATAAAATTTATGGGTGCCGCAAAGGAAGTTACTGGAAGCAAGCATCTTATAACTACCAAAAGCGGACTAAAAATACTCCTCGACTGCGGTATGTACCAAGGCAAGGGCCTCGAAACCGACAGCATGAACCGAAACCTCGGTTTCGACCCGCAGGAGATTGATTATCTGATACTTTCGCACGCACATATCGACCATTCGGGCCTGATACCTTATATTTATAAGATGGGGTTCGGAGGCACGGTTCTTTGTACGCCTGCTACCCGCGACCTGTGTTCCATACTCCTCGCCGATGCCGGACGCATACAGGAGGCCGATACCCATACTTTCAACAAGAAAATGCGTGAGCAGGGCAAAGAGGAAGTCGAACCCATCTACACCCTTGCCGACGCCCAGGCATGTATGCAGTGCTTTATCAGTGTGCCGTACCACAAAAAATTCAACATAGAAGGGGAGGTTACGGTGGAATTTTTCGACACCGGCCATATACTCGGCAGTTCCGCCATTCTCCTCGAAGTGAAAGAGGGACGCAAGAAGATACGTATCTGTTTCACCGGCGACATCGGTCGTTACAACACTCAGATTCTCCGCGACCCGGAGCCTTTCCCCCAAGTGGACTACCTGATAATGGAATCCACCTACGGCGACCGCAAGCACAAAAGTTTCGACAACGCCGAGCAGGATCTTCTGCAAGCGGTATTGGATACTTGCACCAAAAAACGCGGCAAGCTGATAATTCCCTCGTTTGCAATAGGTAGGGCACAGGAGATTATCTACACTCTCAACCAGTTGAAAGGCAAGGGCTTGCTTCCGGATATCGATGTCTTTGTCGACAGTCCGTTGAGCGTTTCGGCAACCAATATCATGCGTCTGCACACCGAGTGTTTCAACGATGTCATCATCGAGCAGATGAAGAAATTACCCGACCCCTTCGGTTTCGACAAACTGCAGTACATACAGTCGGTGGAGGCTTCCAAAGCGCTGAATGTCAGAAACAAGACCTGCGTCATTATCTCCGCATCGGGCATGATGGAGGCAGGACGAGTGAAACACCATCTGGCCAACAACATAGAAAATCCCCGCACAACGATACTCTGTGTGGGCTACTGCTCGCCAACAACCTTGGGTGCACGCATTATGCGCGGCGACGAGCATGTCTCAATCTTCGGCCACCAGTACATCGTACGCGCCGACAAACGTCGCATCGACGCCTATTCGGCACACGCCGACTACGAGGAGATGATTCGCTACATCAGCTGTCAGAACAAGAAAAAACTGAAAAAGATTTTCCTTGTGCACGGCGAGGAGGAAACACAGGTGAATTTCCGCAACACTTTGCATGAAAATGGTTTCAAAGAGGTGGAAATCCCCTCGTTCCGCGAAGCATACACTTTGTAGCAAGTTGTTGAATTATAGCGTAATGCGTAATTTTGAAAAAATAATCGAAAAAAAAAGCAATTTTTACAATAAAAAATAGTAATTTTGCAACCCAATTTGTTACAAATATAGTACGAAAATAAAAAATAAATCACATAAGTCATGAAAAAGATACTTTTAGCAAGTTTATTGGCATTCTTCACAATTGGAATGGCCAGCGCACAAAACAATGACAAAAACGCTCAGACCGACAACCAGAACGGTCCGAAAATCGAGTTTGCAAACACCACCCACGACTACGGTGAAATCCAAAAAGGCGGCGACGGCAACTGCGAGTTCACATTCACCAACACCGGCAACGAACCGCTGATTCTCTCCAACGTAAGAGCATCGTGCGGCTGCACAACCCCCAGCTGGACAAAAGCTCCCGTTATGCCTGGCAAAACCGGCGTCATCAAAGTTCGTTACAACACCAACAACATCGGCGGTTTCAGCAAAAGAGTAACGGTGAACTCCAACTCCGTAACCACACCCACTGTTACACTCACCATCAAAGGAACTGTAAAGCAGTAAACGTTTTGAAAACATTATTTTAAAGGTTTATAATTTGGGAAGTATTTTCGCCAAAGCGAAAATACTTTCTTCATTTATTTAAAACAAACACACATGCCAAAGATTTCAAACAAAGGAATGGAACTGCCACAATCGGCAATCCGTAAGCTCGTGCCTTTTGCCGACGCAGCCAAAGAAAGAGGAATAAAGATATACCACCTCAACATCGGCCAGCCCGACATCGAGACTCCGCAAGGAGCCCTGCAGGCTTTGGCCAACACCAAAATCAAAGTGCTGGAATACAGCCACTCGGCAGGTATTATGTCGTACCGCAAAAAATTGTGCGAATACTACCACCGCCACAACATAGAGATTACCCCCAACCAGATTATCGTTACCACCGGCGGTAGCGAAGCTCTGCAGATGGCTTTCACCGTTTGTCTCAACCCGGGCGACGAAATCATCATCCCTGAACCTTACTACACCAACTACAACACTTTCGCCAAACTGTGCGACGCCAAGATAGTCACCATCCCCAGCGACATCAAGACCGGTTTTGCTTTGCCTCCCATCGAGGATTTCGAAAAAGCCATCACTCCGCGCACCAAGGCCATCATGATATGCAACCCCAACAACCCCACAGGTTACCTCTACACCCGCGAGGAACTTTTGAAAGTTGCCGGTTTGGTTAAGAAATACGACCTCTACCTCTTTGCCGACGAAGTTTACCGCGAATTCTGCTACGACGGTCACGAACATTTCAGCGTGATGCAGCTCGAAGGTCTGGAACGCAACACCATCCTGTTCGACTCCGTTTCGAAACGCTACAGCGCATGCGGTGCACGTGTGGGATGTATGATCACCCGCAACAGCGAAGTGTACGCCATAGCAATGCGTCTGGCACAGGCACGTCTGAGCCCCCCGAGTTTCGGTCAGATTTTCGGCGAAGCCGCCATCGACACACCTCAGGAATATTTCGACAAAGTTCAGGCCGAATACATCGCCCGTCGTAACGTGGTGGTGGAAGGCATCAACAAGATACCTGGATGTTTCTGCCCGATGCCCAAAGGCGCTTTCTACACTGTTATCGACCTGCCTATCGACGACAGCGACCGTTTCTGCCAGTGGCTGCTCACCGATTTCAACTACAACGGCGAAACAGTGATGCTCGCTCCTGCAACAGGTTTCTATGTAGATCCCGAACGTGGTCGCCACCAGGCTCGTATCACTTACTGCATCTGCATCGAAGACCTCAAGAAAGCTATCAAATGCCTTGAGGAAGCTCTGAAAGTTTATCCCGGTAGATTAAAATAACTTTCTATAAGTTAAATATTTACAAGGTTGGGGCGTTTTGCGATGCCCCGCCTTGTTTTTTATGAAAACACATAGTTTATGACACGGGAAACACTTCGACAGACGGTTATCGCCGACAGCATAGCGCACCAGCGGCATGTGGCCGACACTGCCAAAGCCGAGATGGACGCCGCCCAGCAGCAGGCCAACGACTACGGTCCCAACAAGGACCGCTACGACTCGTTCCGTACCAAAATCCTGCGTTCGCGCGACATGTTCGCCAAGCAGTACTCCAACGCCGTGGAGAGCATACGCCACCTGCAGGAGCTCGAAGGCTCGGAACCCACAACCGCTGTTGATTACGGTTCCATCGTCGTTACCGACAAACAACGGCTTTTTATCTCGGTGGGGATGGGGAAATTCGTCTCCGGAAATGAAACCTATTTCGGCATTTCCGCCAACGTGCCTGTGTTCCAGGTGATGAAAGGGAAAAAGAAAGGCGAAAGTTTCGTCTTCAACGGAGTGAAACAGACCATCGTCGATGTTTTCTGATTTTGAGAGAGATACGTCCGCTTTGGCGGAACGCGACAAGTAGGGTGGTGGGGTTGCGAAAACAGTCCCGCCACTTTTTTTTGCAAAAACCAACAAAAAATGGTATTTTTGCAAGTTTGAAAACAAAATGACCGTCAATGGTTATTGAAGTGTAATTTGTTGAATAATAATTTGATATAAAATGATAGTATCGTACAAATGGTTGCGGGATTATGTGAAGTCGGACCTCACACCGCAGGAGATTGACAATGTTTTGACATTCAGCGGCCTCGAAATCGAGGGCATAGAAAAGATTGAGACCATCAAAGGCGGCCTCGAACATGTGGTTATCGGTCAGGTGATGACCTGTGAGCCGCATCCCGACAGCGACCATCTGCACGTAACCACCGTGGATGTGGGCGGCGACCGTCTGCTCGACATCGTTTGCGGAGCTCCCAACGTCGCCGCCGGTCAGAAAGTGGTGGTGGCTACTATCGGTACAAAGATTTACACCTCCGACACGGAGTTTTTCGAGATAAAGAAATCCAAAATCCGAGGACGCGTGTCGGAAGGCATGATATGCGCCGAGGACGAGCTAGGACTCGGCTCCTCGCACGACGGCATCATGGTGCTGCCCGACGACGCCAAGGTGGGCACTCCCGCCAAGGAATATTTCCACGTTGAGGACGACTACGCCATCGAGGTGGCTATCACCGCCAACCGTTCCGACGCCACTTCGCACATAGGCGTGGGACGCGACCTTGTGGCTGCCTACAACACACAGCACGGCGGCAACCTCACCCTCGACATCCCTTCGGTTGACGCTTTCAAGCAGGACAACAGCGACCGCAAGACCGAAATCATCGTGGAGGACACCGAGAACTGTCCGCGATACACCGGCCTCACCATCACCGGCGTGAAAGTGGCCGACTCGCCCGAGTGGCTGCGCAACAAGCTGCTGGCCGTGGGCATCCGTCCTATCAACAACGTGGTGGATGTCACCAACTTCGTTCTTATGGAAGTGGGACAGCCCCTACACGCCTTCGACGCCGACAAAATCGAGGGTGGCAAGGTGATAGTGAAGAAACTCCCCGCAGGCACCATGTTCACCACTCTGGACGGAGTGGAGCGCAAGCTCAACGGCAACGAGCTGATGATCTGCAACGAGAAAGAGGGCATGTGCATTGCCGGCGTGTTCGGCGGCGAGAAATCGGGCGTTAAAGCCGAGACCACCAACGTGTTCCTCGAAAGTGCCTACTTCAACCCTGTAAGCATACGTAAAACCTCTAAATATCATGGACTTAAGACCGACGCCTCGTTCCGTTTCGAGCGCGGCTGCGACCCCAACATCACCGTTTACGCCATCAAGCGTGCGGCAATGCTGATAAAAGAGTTGGCCGGCGGCACCATAAGTTCCGAAATTACAGATATTTACCCCAAACCCATAGAACGTTGCAGGGTGGAGATAAACTACAAACGCATCTTCGCTCTGATGGGCAAGGAAATCCCTGTAGATACCATCAAATCGATACTTTCGATGCTCGACATACAGGTGGAGAGCGACAACGCCGAAGGCATGACACTGCTGATACCCACCAACAAAGTGGATGTGACGCGCGAATGTGATGTGGTTGAGGAAATTATGCGTATCTACGGCTACAACAAAATTTCGTTCGACGAAAGTCTGAGCAGCTGTCTGTCGTACAGTCGCAAACCCAACCCCAACAAGATACAGAACGTGGTGGGCAACTATCTGGCCGACAACGGTTTCAGTGAGATAATGAACAACTCCCTAACCAAATCGGAGTACTACGACAACAACGCCGACTTCGACTCCAAAAACAACGTAGTGATACTTAACCCGTTGAGCAAGGAGCTTAACGTGATGCGTCAGACCCTGCTATACAGCGGACTGGAGTGCATTGTTTACAACCTAAACCATAAGATACTGAACCAAAAGTTGTTCGAGTTCGGCAAGATTTATCGTTACAATCCCGACCAAGTGGAGAACGACGACGTAACCAAACGTTATTTCGAAGAACGTCACCTGTCGCTGTTCGAAACCGGTGCCGAGACTCCCGAAAACTGGAAAATAAAATCGGAAAAGACTGATTTTTATTACCTTAAAGCACGTGTAATGAACATACTGCAGCGTCTGCGCATCAACCTCTCGCGCGTGGTGGTGGAACAGGCTTCGGAGAAATATTACAGCAGCGGTATATCGCTGATTTTCAAGGATAACCGCAAAGTGTTAGCCTCCATCGGCAAATTGTCGAAGGAAACGTTGAAATGTATGGACTGCAAGCAGGATGTTTATTACGCTGACATCAACTGGGATCTGGTGCTGAAATCCGTCCCCACCAAGGACCTCACTTACACCGAGGTGCCCAAGTTCCCCGAAGTGCGTCGCGATTTGGCGTTGGTTATCAACAAAGACGTGTCTTTCGAGCAGATAGAGCGTCTGGCCTTCGAGACCGAGCGCAAGCTGCTGAAAAAAGTGGGACTCTTCGACGTTTACGAAGGCGACCGCATAGAGCAGGGCAAGAAATCGTACGCCGTAAGCTTTGTTTTGCAGGATGCCGAAAAGACGCTGTCCGACAAGCAGATAGAAGCTGTTATGGTCAAACTGCAGAAAACCTTCGAGACTAAGCTTGAGGCGAAAATACGTAGTTAGTGATTGGTGAATAGTGATTTGTGATTAGAATTTGTAGAGACGTGCTGTAGCGCGTCTCCATGAATTATGGAAACACTTTTGAAAATGAGCCGTAGTTATTTGCGAAACAAATGGATGAAGAAAGAATACGACTGTTCTGACAGACGTAATAAACATCATTTGGACGAGGTTTCGAAGAATTCCCCGTCGAGACTGATTGCAGAGAACTGCTCGGCTGACGTGGGATGGCTTAACCAACCTGGCTATTTTGGCGGACACCGGGTTTGTCGTGGTGGTCACCGTCGTGTAAGCGGACTGGTGAGGGCGTCGTTGAAAGAGAAATTCAGGAAAGAGCTGCGCGAGGAGTGGGGATAGATTGCTGTTTTTTTTAAAGTCGCTATGAAAAATGTGATTTTTTTGAAAAGTCGCTATGAAAAATGTGATTTGTATGGCTTAATTTGTTGATTGTGTATAGATTGACTATTTTGATTCCTTTCTGAGAAAAAAATCTTCTCCGACTATAGCAAAAAAATAAAAAACGACGTGGTTGAAACCTATCTAATAGCCTCGTTGGGGCGATATAATATAGGCAGGGGCGTAAGCCCCTGCAGATGTATATGCACAATCCATTTGAGCCCTGAAGGGGCGGCACGAAAAAAATAGCAACGGATTGAAAATCCGCCACTATATGTCATCTAAAAATATCTTAGAAATCCGAGTATATGTCCTTTTTAACGCTCAATGCCTGCTCAATATTTTTTAGACCTTCATACAAAGCATCAGACATTTTTGAACGTTTTATAGTATAGTCAAGGTTTTCTGCCTCGTCAGTTTCAATTCTGATTTTTTCTACGTCTTCATTAATCATTCTCAAAAGGTCTAGTCGAGATACTTGGTACATTGGGTAAACGCGGTACTCAACCATGTTATAAGCACCTTTCCATGTCTCAATATCCAATGGACCTATTTTTGTTGCGTTTTCAAGAGTTATAATAGCTCCGTTGTTGAGTTTTACGAGAAGTTTTCTTCCTTTGTCAATTTGGGGCGGATTCTGTTCAGTGAGCTTCATGATTATATAATAAGTTGTATCGTTCGATTGTGAATTGTAATCACAACATAGAGCAATTGAACCTCCTGAAAACATTTTTTTGTAAATGCTTGAATATTCTGTTCTGATGAATCTAGTGCCATCAGACTCAACCTTATCCACCTCAACGTTTTGTGCATTTGCCACTATGGGATAGCAAAAAACAAATAGAATAATAAAGATTTTTTTCATTTTGTTATCATTTTTTTTTGAGTATCATTATCATTTATATAGACTTAATGGATCTTTGTCACATGTTGGACTGCTTCCTGTTACATTTATAATGGTATTGCCACCTTTGTTTATGTAAAATATCTGTTGTAGATAAAAAATGGTAGTTTCCATGGTGTAGTACTTTGTGGCAGAAATCATAATTGTCATTTTAGTTGTGTTTTTACTTGCAGTGAATGTTTTACTGATGTTTGGTGAGGTTAAATCAAAACTATTACCATACTCAAAATGATTATTAGAATTATATTCATTTATATATAGTTTCGCATATAAATTATCGGGGATGTTTAATCCGGAAACTTTAACCGTGTATGTTGAAGTTTGTTCGATTTGTGGTTCTTCATTCGTTCTGTTTTCAGATTCTTTTTCGCAACTAGTTGCAAATAATACTAATGTTGTTATTGCAAAGATTAAGGATCTTATTGCTTTCATATGAGTTGTGTTTATTATTATGATTATTACTTTTTAATAGTGCTCATTGTTTGTCTAATTCAAAATAACCGTCTGAAGAGTTGCCTAGTCGCATGTGACTCCCTGATACTGTAACATCATATGTCCATTCTTTTTTGTCGTTCTTGAAGTTAACATAATTCTTGTGTTGAGAGTATGTGAAAGGAAGTGTGTTATCTCTGAGTGTTGTTCCATTGTAAGTTATTACTAAATGCTCATTGCCAGTTTTGTTCGAGTTAAAACTCCATGAAACGAACATGCCAGAGCCATCATTATAACACCAAGTTCCTATGATGTTTGGTGAGTCATCTTCTTCATTTTTAGTGCATCCAGAAAAAATAATTACTATGGCTGCAAACGGCAATAATATTTGCTTAATTAAGTGCATGTTTATTTGAGCTTAACTATTTGATTTCTTTGATTTTAGATTGAGCTTTTTCTATAAGCGTAATGAGTTCCTCAATATCATCAGTGTTTAGTGATATGCTGGAATTCTGTTTATGGCAATCTACACTTA
>JAEENM010000007.1 GCA_016283745.1 Bacteroidales bacterium
GAGTGTCGTCGCACTACGACACCGCCATTTTCAACTACTTCAACCAAGAGGCCGCCCTGCCCGTGTTCAAATACGACAGCAGCAAGGCCAACACCCTGCGCTATGGCGAGAACCCCCACCAGAAAGGCTATTTCTTTGGCGATTTCGACGCCTGTTTCACCAAACTCAACGGCAAGGAAATCTCCTACAATAATATTATGGACATCGAGGCTGCCGTCAACCTCATCGACGATTTCAGCGACACCACCTTCGCAATCCTCAAGCATAACAACGCCTGCGGCATAGCCACCCGTCCCACCGTCCTCGAGGCATGGAAAGACGCCCTTGCCGGCGACCCCGTTTCGGCTTTCGGAGGCATCCTCATCACCAACCGCACCATCGACAAAGCCGTGGCCGAAGAGATGAACAAGATTTTCTTCGAGGTGTGCATTGCACCCGAATACACCGACGAAGCCCTCGCCATATTGAAAGGCAAGAAAAACCGCATAATACTGCTCCGCAAAAACGCCAAGTACAACGACCGCGTGTTCCGTTCGGTGCTCAACGGAGTGCTGGTGCAGGACAAGGACACCGTGGTGCCCACCGTTGAGGAGATGACCAAGAGCGTCACATCCACGCCCATCAGCAAAGAGACAGCCGAGGACTTGGTTTTCGCAACCATATTGGTGAAACACACCAAGAGCAACGCCATCATCCTTGCCAAAGGCCGTCAGCTGCTGGCAGGCGGCACGGGCCAGACTTCGCGTGTGGACGCGCTGAAACAGGCCATCGAAAAAGCCCGCAACTTCGGTTTCGACCTCAACGGCGCAGTTATGGCCTCCGACGCTTTCTTCCCCTTCCCCGACTGCGTGGAGATTGCCCACGAGGCAGGCATCATAGCCGTGGCACATCCGGGAGGCTCTATCCACGACCAAGACTCCATCGACTACTGCGAAAAGAACGCTATGGGAATGGCGATAACCGGCAAACGTCACTTCAAACACTAATCAGGTGAAGAAAAAATAAAAAAATTAGATTTTTTTGTAACCTATTGGTATAATCATCGTAACAAAGGAAGAATTTTTTAAGGACACATAAGAACAAAAACATATAATGGGTTTATTTTCAATTTTCAACAAAGAGATAGCAATGGACCTCGGCACAGCCAACTCCATTGTGATGTACAACGACCAAATAGTGATAGACCAACCCTCGGTTGTTGCTATCGACACCAACAAAGACAACAAGATTATTGCCGTCGGCACCGAAGCAGCCCGCTACGAGGGCCGCGAAAACGAGCATATCCGCACCATCCGTCCTCTGAAAGGCGGTGTTATTGCCGATTTTGACATGGCTCAGCATCTGATACGCGAGTTCATAAAAATGGCCGACGTTACCCGCAGCATACTTTCACCAGCCCTTAAGATGGTCATCTGCATACCTTCTGGCATAACCGATGTGGAGCAGCGTGCAGTGCGCGAGGCCGCTGAACAGGCTGGAGCCAAAGAGATACGTATGATTCACGAGCCCATGGCAGCCGCCATCGGTATCGGAATTGATGTTACCGAACCCGTGGGACACATGATTGTGGATATCGGAGGCGGTACGGCCGAAATTGCCGTTATTTCACTTGGCGGTATTGTCCGCAACAAGTCGGTGCGTATTGCTGGCGACGAGTTCAACGAGAACATCATCGAATATATGCGCAAAATCCACAGTCTGCACATTGGCGTACGTACCGCCGAGCAGATTAAGATTAAAGTGGGTTCCGCCATCAGCGAGCTGAGAGAGGAAGAGGTTCCCGAAGATTACGAGGCACGTGGCCGTCACGTAACAACCGGTATCCCCGAGACACACCTCGTTTCGTACAAAGAGGTGGCCAACGCCCTCGACAAATCGATAAGCCGCATAGAGAGCGCCATACTTGAAGCTCTGGCCGACACTCCTCCCGAGCTGGCCGCCGACATCTACGAGTCTGGTATCTATCTGGCTGGCGGCGGTGCCTTGCTGCGCGGTCTCGACGCCCGTATAGCTGAGCGTACCAAGCTGAAAGTTCATGTGGCCGAAGACCCCCTGCGCGCCGTGGCACGTGGAACAGGCAAAGCCCTCAAAAACCTCGACAGATTCGACTTCTTGATAAAGTAAATTTTGTGTGTTCTATAAATGTTTTTGTTTGACACCTGCTACTGCAAAGTTGCGGGTGTTTTTTGTGTGCGCTGCGCGCAGTGAACTGTGATCAGTGAACAGTGAACTGTGATCAGTGAACTGTGATGAAGAAAGGTTCAGTGAACCTTTCGATAGCACGAAGTGCGGAGAAAAAAGTGATTAGACGTTGGTCCTTAGACTTTTGACCTTTGACCAACAACTTCCTAATTCCGAACTCCGAATTGGCTTCGTCGAGCTAAAGGTTCCGAAATCCGAATTAATTTTCAATTATCAATTATCAATTGTCAATTGATTAGTGTGCTTCCAGCCAGTTGGCGCCAGTTTCCACGCCGAGGTCGATGGGGACGGTGAGTGGCAGGGCGTTTTTCATATTCTCGGTAACGATGGCCGTAACTTCGTCGAGTTCAGGTTTGTAAACGTCGAACACAAGCTCGTCGTGCACCTGCAGTATCATCTTCGACTTCAGTCCGCGTTTGCCGAATTCCGCATAGATGTTATTCATGGCAATTTTGATCATATCCGCCGAAGTGCCTTGTATGGGCATGTTCACTGCGTTGCGTTCGGCAAAGCTGCGCAGGTTGTTGTTGCGCGAGTTGATGTCGGGCAGGGCTCTGCGACGGCCGAGCATGGTCTGCGCGTAGCCGTGCTCACGGGCGGTGGCAATGCAGCTGTCGATATATTTCTTGATGTCGGGGTACTGCACGAAATACTCTTCTATCAAATCCTGAGCCTCTTTGCGCGGAATGCCGAGCTGTTCTGCCAAACCGAAGGCGGAAATGCCGTAGATGATGCCGAAGTTCACCGATTTGGCGTTGCGGCGGAGGTCCTTGGAGACTTCCTCGATGGGCAGTTTGTAAATCTTGGCTGCCGTAGCGGCGTGGATGTCAAGATTTTGAATAAAGGCGTTTTTCAGATGCTCGTCGCCGGAGAGCGAGGCGATGATGCGAAGCTCTATCTGCGAGTAGTCGGCGGCAAGCAGCGTGTAGTCGTCGTTGCGAGGGATGAAGGCTTTGCGGATTTCGCGTCCGCGCTCGGTGCGGATGGGTATGTTCTGCAGGTTGGGATTGCTGGAGCTGAGTCGTCCGGTGGCTGTAACTGTCTGGTTGAAAATGGTGTGCAGTCGGCCGTCGGCGGGCGATATCAGTTTCGGGAACGAGTCGAGGTAGGTGCCTATAAGCTTGGTGAGCGAGCGGTAGTCCAAAATCAGCGGCACTATGGCGTGTTTGGCGGCGAGTTTCTGCAGCACGTCTTCGGCGGTGGAGTATTGTTTGGTGGCGGTGCGTGGCGGCTTGTCCACAATCTTCAGTTTCTCGAAAAGCACTTCGCCGAGCTGCTTGGGCGAGTTGATGTTGAAACTGCCTCCGGCGTACTCATATATCTGGTTTTCAATATTGTGAAGCTCTTTCTGCAGTGACTCGGAATACTGCCGCAGGTAGTCGGTGTCGATACGCACGCCCTCGCTCTCCATACTCAGAAGCACATCGACGAGCGGCAGCTCCACGTTGCGGAAAAGTTTCTCGTTGTCGGTCTGCGTAAGTTCCTCTTTCAGAAGCGGATAGGTCTGCAAAAGCATCTCCGCCGCCTGACAGGTGTACTGACGGAGTGTCTCGGCATTCTGCTTGACGAAAGTGGGAAGGTCGTCTTTCTGCACTTTCTTTGTAAAAGTCTCGATGTCAAATAGTTCCTGTGAAAGATAGCTGCGGAAGATATAGTCGGCGGTGTGCCGCGAGTCGGAGTGGAGCAGGTAATGGGCGATGGTGGTGCAGAACAAGTCGCCGCGAAGGCTGATGCCGAAGGCGGTGAGCGCACGTTTGGCCTGTTTCAGGTCGAGACAGATTTTGGTGCCGCCCTCGTTTTCGAGGTACGACTTAACGGCCGACAGGCAGTCGGTGTTGTAAAGGTCTATATATGTGGTGGTTGCACCATCGGTGGCGAAGGCTATGCCCAGAACGGTGTCGTGCAGCTGCATGAGGTGGAAAGTGGCGGTTTTGCCGGACAAATCTTTCAGAAATGCATCCGCTTCGTTTGCAGTGGATAAGGTGTTGTATTCCAATACGGTAGGTGCCGCTGTGACGGGCGTGTTTTCCACGCTGCCGAAGAGGTCCAGCTGGTCGCTGTTGCCGAAAAGGGTTGGCTGTGCTGGTGCCGTTGCTTTCGGGGCTGGGGCGGCCTGCAGCTTGGTTATAAGCTCGGGCGAGGTGGTGGAGTAGATGGTGAAGATGCGTTTGGCAAGGTTGCGGAACTCCAGCTCGTCCATCAGCCGTTTCAGCTCGTCGAAATCGGGTTCGGTGAGCCGCAGGGCCTCCTCGTCGAAATCGATGGGGGTGTTGAGGGCAATGGTGGCCAACTCCTTGGAAAGCAGTGCCTGTTCGGCGTACTGTCCAACCAGTTCCCGCAGTTTGTCGTTCTTTATATTCTGGTACTCTTTGACAAGATTTTCCACGCTGCCGAACTCGTTTACAAGCTGTTTGGCTTTTTTCTCGCCTATGCCGGGGATGCCGGGGATGTTGTCAATGGAATCGCCCCAAAGTCCCAGTATGTCAGCCACTTGCTCGCAGCGTTGCACGGAGAATTTCTCAAGAATTTCGGGCACACCCAGAATCTCGTCCTTGTGTCCCATGCGTCCGAACTTGTAAATCTTTACATTTTCGGTAACCAGCTGTCCGAAATCCTTGTCGGGAGTGGCCATAATTACCTCGAATCCAAGCTGTTCGCCCTTGTGAGCGAGAGTTCCTATTACATCATCGGCCTCGTAGCCCTCGCAGGTAACGATGGGTATGTTGAACGCGCTGATAATCTGACGGATATACGGCAGAGCCACCTGAATGTCCTCCGGCATGGCGTCGCGGTTGGCTTTGTATTCGGCAAAACGCTCGTGACGGAAAGTGGGGGCGGGCAGGTCGAAAGCCACAGCCATGTGCGTGGGTTTCAGGCTCTGCATCAGGTCGAAAAGGGTGGAGGTGAACCCCATTATCGCCGAGGTGTTAAGCCCTTTGGAGGTGATACGGGGGTTGCGGCTCAGCGCATAATAGGCACGGTAAGTTATTGCCATACCGTCGAGCAGTAACAGCTTGTTTTTCATAATGTTAAAAGGTGTTATTTCAACGAGTTTTCGGTGAGGGCGTCGTATTCCTTGCGGTTACGCAGTATGTTGCAAGCCAGATACACGGCGCTGCGGAACGACTGCTCGGAGGCTTTGTCCTTGCCTGCAATCTCGTAGGCGGTGCCGTGGGCGGGCGAGGTGCGAATGTAAGGCAGTCCGGCTGTGAAATTGACACCTTCGGTGAACGACATCAGTTTGAAAGGAATCAGACCTTGGTCGTGGTAGAGGGCCAGAACGCCGTCGAAATCCTTGAACTCCGACGAGCCGAAGAAACCGTCGGAAGGGTAGGGACCGTAGACGAGCATGTTTTTCTCTATGGCCTCCTGAATGGCGGGAGCCACCACACGCTGGTCGTCGTCGCCGATAACGCCGTTGTCGCCGGCGTGGGGGTTGAGGGCAAGGACGGCAATTTTGGGACGGGTGATGCCGAAGTCGCGTTTCAGCGAGGCGTTCATGATGCCTATCTTCTCCATCAGCAGTTCTTTGGTGATGGCATTGGGCACCTCGCGCAGCGGCAGGTGGTTGGTGACGATGCCGATACGTATGCGGTCGCACACCATCATCATCAGGCTCTTGGTGCCGAATTTCTGCGAAAGGTATTCCGTATGTCCCGGAAAATCAAAGTCTTTCGACTGGATGTTCTTTTTGTTGATGGGAGCTGTAACAAGCACATCCACATCGCCGTTCATCAGGTCCTCGCAGGCGCGTTCGAGGGCGAGCGACGAGAGCTGTCCCGCCACTTCGGTGGACTTGCCGACGTCGATTTTTATCTCCTCGCTGGTGATGTTGATAATGTTGAACTTGTTGTGCTGCAGGTTTTTGGCATCGCGGGCGTTGACGAAAGTGAGGTCGTTCTGCGCCAGCAGGTTCTTGTGGTAGGTGGCCACTTTCGACGAGCCGTAAAGCACGGGGGTGCACTGCTCCAGCATACGGCTGTCGGCAAAGGTCTTCAGTATTACTTCGTATCCCACACCGTTGATGTCGCCGTGGGTTATGGCTAATTTTATTTTTTCTTGCATAATGCGATGGTTTTATTCGTGTATATCATTGTCGGCAAAAGGTTTTTCGCGTTGCCGCAACCCAAATGCCAATCTGCAAATATACGAAAATTTTTAAATATATGCAAGTGATTAGTGATTAGTGATTGGTGAATAGTAATGTGAAAGTGTTAAGGTGTCAATAAATCTCTTTTTTTCTCCTGTTCGCCTACGGCTCACGAAATTAAGTAAATCTTGTAAATTTGTTTTCGCCGAGGCGAAATTATTTTTATTAGATTCCCTTGATTTCAGCCCGAAGGGCTAGGAGAATAAATTCAGCCGCTTGCGGCTAGGAGATTTTAGTATGGAACTGCTTGATAATTTGTATTTTATGACGAAAGGTGATGTTTCTAAACATCTTGACAAAAAAAACTAATCACTAATCACTATTCACAAATCACTAAAAAAAACGTATCTTTGCAAAATCAAAATTAAATAAAAACTGCAAACTCAAAACTACAAACTCAAAACTACAAACTGCAAACTCAAAACTGCAAACTATGGACAACGGTCGTCATATATGCAATGAACTGAAGGCGTTGCGCCGGCGGATAGCCGAGGAGAACGGTATCCCTTTGGAGACCGAGGAATGCACCTACCGTGGCGAGTGCTGCGGTACCTGTCCCCGTTGCGATGCCGAGGTGCGCTACCTCGAGGACGCCCTCTCGCGCCGTCTGCGTATGGGCAAGGCCGCTGTGGTTGCGGGAGTGGCGCTGGGACTTGCCGTCGGCTCAGGAGTACAGGCGCAGAACGTAACCGACACCGTCGCGCTAAAGCCCGTAGCCAAAGAAATTTCCGACACTGTCGGTAAAGTACGCGTTACTGGAGTTGTAAAAAACGCCAAAACCAAGGAGTCCGAGCCGTTTGTAAATGTAGTTGCCAATAAGGACGGGGAAATGATAGCCGGTGCTGCTACAGATTTTGAAGGTAGATATAGCTTTTATCTTCCCGTAGGTGAATATGATATTGAGATAAGTGCTATAGGATTTAAAAATCAAGTGTTACCACGAGTTTTTATTGATGGTACTAAAAACATTGTAGAACTCGAAGATGTTATTCTTGAGAATAATATAATTACTATAACAAAAGGAGTTATTGTTAAAGATCCAGAAAAAATACCTTCGCTAAACTTTGAATATGAAAGCGTTAAAGTAATAGCAAAATAATTTCGGAACAGGGCGGCGCTTCGGCAGGCTCAGCCACCGATTAAGTCAAAAGTCAAAAGTCAAAGGTCAAAAGATAGTATAACTGTAAATAAAAATTCAACTTTCAACTATAAACTTTCAACTATCATGAACAAAGGAAAAGATATTTGCAACGAACTCAAGGCATTGCGCCGCCGTATTGCCGAGGAGAACGGTATCCCTTTGGAGACCGAGGAATGCACCTACCGTGGCGAGTGCTGCGGCACCTGTCCCCGTTGCGATGCCGAGGTGCGCTATCTCGAGGACGCCCTCTCGCGCCGTCTGCGTATGGGGAAGGCTGCCGTGGTGGCTGGCGTGGCGCTGGGACTTGCCGTTAGCACAGGAGTGAAGGCGCAGAACGTTGCCGACACCATCCCCCTAAAACCCCTTGCCACCGAGATTCCCGACACCGTTGGCAAAGTGCGTGTTACAGGAGTGGTTCTTAACTCCAAAACCAAAGAGCCTGAGCCGTTTGTAAATGTGACAATAAATAAAGATGGTAAGATGATTGGTGGCACCCACACAGATATAGATGGAAAGTATGTTTTATATCTTCCAAAAGGAGAATATAAGTTTATAATATCATCACCAGGATTTAAAAGAATGGAGTTTTTGAGAACTATTAGAGAGGGCGATGAAGGCGGTGTGTTAGTTGATGAAATTTATTTGGAAGTAAGAGCGATGATGGGTTTGGCTCCTGTTGTAATAAAAGGAGATGCTGAACCCAAGAGACCAATATTGATTGACAAAGACCCAAACGGGCCAAAAGGTCATATCGAATACGACGGAGTAAAAGTGATAGCAAAATAATGAAAATTAAACAACTAAACAATTAAACATTTCAACTTTAAATTTTCAACTTTCAATTATGGAAAACGGTCGTCATATATGCAATGAGCTGAAGGCGTTGCGTCGGCGGATAGCCGAGGAGAACGGTATCCCTTTGGAGACCGAGGAATGCACCTACCGTGGCGAGTGCTGCGGCACCTGTCCCCGTTGCGATGCCGAGGTGCGGTATCTCGAGGACGCCCTCTCGCGCCGTCTGCGTATGGGGAAGGCTGCCGTGGTGGCTGGCGTGGCGCTGGGACTTGTCGTTAGCACGGGAGTGAAGGCGCAGAACGTTGCCGACACCATCCCCCTAAAACCCCTTGCCACCGAAATCCCCGACACCGTTGGCAAAGTGCGTGTTACAGGAGTGGTTCTTAACTCCAAAACCAAAGAGCCTGAGCCGTTTGTAAATGTGACAGTAAATAAAGATGGTGAGATGATTGGTGGCGCTGCCACGAATATGGAAGGAAAATTCACAATTTTGGCACCCAGCAAGGGATTCGGAGAGTACGAGGTTTTAGTAAGTGCAGTTGGTTTTAGAAGGACCAAAATTTCGATAAATATTGACAAGAAAAATAAAGACAATCTGGAATTGGGTGAAATATATTTGGAAGATAATGCGGGGGAGATTGCCCCTGTTATTATAGTTGGCAAACCAAAAAATCCCTTGATGGACAGAGACCCTTACGGAGCGAAGGGCTATGTGGAATACGACGGAGTAAAAGTGATTGCAAGATGACAGAGGCTGTTCCTTTTATCGGCATCGACCGTCACCGGCTGGGCGCCGACGGCAGGGGGGTGACAACCCTCGCGGCTTTCCACGGCTGTCCGCTGCGTTGCAAGTATTGTCTCAACCGCCGTTGCCTCGAGTCGGCCGAAGGGCTGCCCGCCTACACCCCCGAGCAGCTGTTCAAATATTTGAGCATCGACAACCTTTATTTCATAGCCACTGGCGGTGGCGTGTGCTTCGGCGGTGGCGAGCCCTTGCTGCACAGCGATTTCATTGTAGAGTTCAAGGAACTGTGCGGCAAAAGCTGGAACATCACCGTGGAGAGCTCGCTCAACGTGCCGCAGGAGGCCGTCGCCGCCGTGGTGGATGTGGTGGGGGATTTTATTGTGGATATTAAAGAGAGTAACTTGGATATCTACCGCGCCTACACCGGAAAAGAGGGCGACCGCGCGTGGGACAACCTGCGGTTTCTGCTTTCCGCAGTCGGACCGCGACGCATTATGGTGCGTGTGCCGCTGATAGAGGACTACAACACCGAAGCCGACACCGCCAAAACCATCGCCGCTTTGACGGAAATGGGAATCACCAATATCGACAGTTTTAAGTATTTGACGGATAGGTAGTTGAAAAAAACGGTATTAACCGATCATTTCCAATATCTTTTCCTTGTCTGAAATAGAACTTAAAATGGAAACTGTTTTCAGATAGTTTTTCTTGTCCTTGCTCTTTGGATAAGCGGCTACCAATATATCAAATTTGTCCTTTTCAATAGCCAATAGGTTAACTAATTGTGCTAACTGAGAGGCACTTAAATTGTTGGAGTTGATAGTTGATAATATTGCCTGTTTTTTTGTCGATTCTCCGGGGAATGAATCAATGGCTGCCATTAATTCTTTGAAATCTTTTGCGGTGCAGAATTTTGTGCCGCTATTTGTCGAACTTTTTTTAGTTGCCATAACTTTTTTGTTTTTATTGTTTATGATTTATGTGATTTTCTGACGTATATGTGTGTCGTTTATTTTTCGTTGCAAAATTACGAAAAAAATCCGTATCTTTGCAAAAAAAAATACTTACAATATGATATTCTATTTTTCGGGATGCGGCAACAGCCGTTTTGTGGCCAAGGGATTGGCCGACGCTCTGGGCGAAAGTCTTGTTTTCATCCCCGACGCCGAACGCTCGGGCAACTACGAATATACGGTGGCGGAAGGGGAGAGCGTGGGATTCGTCTTTCCCATCTACTCGTGGCGGCCACCGCATCTGGTGTCAGATTTCGTGAGCCGGCTGCGTATAGCGGGCAACGTCACCTACGTGTGGACGGCAGTTACCTGCGGCGACAACGCCGGAATGACGGAACGGGTGTTCCGCACCGACCTGCAGAAAGCAGGTCTGCAGCTCGACGCCTCGTTCTGTTTCGTGATGCCCAACATCTACATAAACATGGCTGGCATGGGCACCGACTCCAAGCGTGTGGAACAGCGCAAGCTGGCACGTGCCCGTAAACACCTGCCCGAAGTGGCCGCAGCCATCGCCGATCGCAGCGAGGGCGAAGGTCTGCTGAAAGGACTTTTTCCGCGGTTCAAGACCAACGTCATAGGCAAGAGCTTCTACCGCTGGGTGACTGACAAACCTTTCTTCAGCACCGACGACTGCATCTCGTGCGGCAAATGTGCCAGCGTGTGTCCGTTGCACAACATCACCATGGAAAACGGCCGCCCGCACTGGAACGGCAACTGCACCAACTGCGACGCATGCTACCACTATTGCCCGAAAAACGCCGTGCAGTTCGGCAAAAAGACCCGCGGCAAAGGTCAGTACCATTATCCGGAGCAATAGTAACATCTAATGTTTTTTTACATGTAATTGCCACGAATTAATCATTAATTTTTTTTTTCTATGAAATTAATGGATAATTACATGGTAATTCATGTTTAAATAAAAAAATGTATAATTCATGTTTATATAAAAATACTTGGAAAATTAATGGATAATTATATGGCAATTCGTGTTTATATAAAATAGGTAATTCGTGTTAAAAATAATCGATTATGGATATAGAACAATTCCGTTTACACTGTCTCGCGTTGCCGTTCGTAACTGAGGACATGCCTTTCGACGACACCGTGGTGGTGTTCCGCCTCAAGGGCAAGATTTTCGGCTGCATAGCCACCGACAAGCCTGACCTTGCGGTGCTCAAATGCGACCCTGAGAAAGCCGAGCAGCTGCGCGAGCGTTACAGCGCCGTCGAAGGGGCGTACCATTGGAACAAAAAATATTGGAACCAGATTTATTTCGGCCGCGACGTCAAGGACGAGCTGCTGCTGAGCCTTATCGCCCACGCCTACAACGAGGTGAACAAAAAACTGCCCAAGAAAGAAAGAGTGAGGGAAATTGAAAATTGATAGTTGAAAGTTGAAATTTTTAATTGATAGTTGATAATTTAAAATTGTGGGGACACACAGCGTGTGTGCGAAATTGATAGAAATATATGGAATATACCGTAATTGTACAGAAAAATCCCGAAACGGGGGTGTACACAGGCCAGTGCAGAGAGGTGCCCGAGGCTGTGTCGCAGGGCAATACCCTCGACGAGCTTTTGGAAAATATGAAAGAGGCCATAGCCTTGGCCGTGGAATGCCGTAAGGCCGACTTGGCTGCTCAGCGAAAAACCGACAAGCTCTTTTTCAGAAAGGTGAAGGTGCCTTCAAGGCCGAAAAAGTCACCAAAAAACGACAAAACAAAACGTAAAATCAAGAAACTGAAGGGTTATAAAGAGCTGGTTGAAGACCCGTATGGTCTGGGAAGTTCTGAGACATCAAAAGATATTTCCAATTCAGAGAAGAATGAGGAAATACCCCGGATTTTGGAACGTCAGGCACTGATGAATGAAGCAGAGATATTGAATAAATCTGTCAAAAAGAACGATGTGACGCTGGACGAGATCGTGAAGGAGGTTCGTAAGGTGCGAAAAGGGAATTAAAACTAACTTGAAACTATGCGAAAAGAAGCCCAAGAATTGATATTTGCTTGTTTACAATATGCTGTGTTGCAGCGTGTTGTGATTAAATTTTGTTCAATCCAAAAATTATTCGTAACTTTGCAACGTGCTTTTGGTGTTTGCTACAAGCCTGCGCAGCAGGCGGGAAGGACAGAGAAAAACACCGTGAGAGGCTTGTTGGATGTTGTGGTTCAAGCGAAAGCGCGATACTTGCCTATTCCTAAGCCTCTTGTTTTTTCCAGATTTGGCACCACGCCTCATTTTTATGAGTGACGTCCCGACTTAGAGCGGAGGAACAGGCTGATCTGGAATTTTTTTTGATATTCAGTTTTATAAATTATTATTTGTTCTCCTGCTCAGCTTCGCTTCGCGAGATCTTGTAAATCTTGTAAATTTTTTTTCGCCCACGGCGAAATTAT